>DMJJ01000474.1 GCA_003452185.1 Verrucomicrobiales bacterium
GGACTGCTGGGGGGATTCGTCGTGCTGAGCCTGCTGCTCGGGTGGTTGCCGCTCCACCTCGGCCTGAAACGGGTGAAGACCCTCGAGGTCTGAAGCCTCCGCCGGCGCCCCGGACGGGGTCAGGGGGCAACGGGATTGTCCGCAAAGATCACGAACGTCTCGTCGTCCCGGGGGGGCTGGGATCCGCGGAACGCGGTGAAGGTCGACTCAAGGTCGAGCGCCAGCTCATCCGCCGTACGCCCCTGGGAGAAGGCCTTCCGGCACCAATCCGTCAGCCGGGCCATCCCGAAGAACGCCCCCTGCTCGTCCCGGCAGTCGGGCAGCCCGTCGGTGTGCATCAAGAACCCTCCGCCAGGCCCCCATCCGAAATCGCTCTGCGCGTAAACCTGGGCGGGAAGCACCCCCAGCGGCAGGCCGTCCGCCCCCACCGAGCGGACCCCGGCCGACCCGCCCCCAACCACGAGCAGGGGCCCGTGCCCGGCGCTGGCGAGGCGGCCGGTTCGACGGGCGACATCCACAAACACCAGCTGTGCCGTGATGAACATCTCCACCGAATCGAGGTCGGGATAGAGCCTCTGGTTGATCTTGCCCAGCAGGTCTCCCGGGCGGATCGCCCACTCCTGCAACGCGTGCACATGGCTTCGGAGCATCCCGGCCACGAGGGCGGCCGACATCCCCTTGCCCATCACATCGGCCACCACCAGAAGCAGCCCGCTCTCCCCCCACCTCAGGACATCAAAGAAATCCCCCCCCACCTCCCTCGCGCTCAGGGATCGCCCCGCCAGGGTGGCCCCCGGGGGCTGCGGGAGCTGCCTTGGCAGGAAGGCCTGCTGGATCGAACGGGCCAGCTTAAGATCGTGCTCCAGGAGGATTGTCGCGACCTGCTCCGGACGCATGCACTGCGGCGGCGAGATCTCCGTCCCGGCCTCCGGCGCCACACGAGCCCGGGTCAAGATGAGGCGGTTCGCCCCGTTGCCCACCTGATAGTCGAGGCGGTCGACCATCGATCGGATCACGTACAGCCCACGGCCCGACTCCTCAAGATCCTCCGGCAGCTCGACGCAGTCCGGGAGGCGGAACCCCTGCCCGTGGTCGATGACATGAGCCTCGATCTCCCCGGGATGCACCACCAGGAGAATCTCGATCTGAACCCCCCGACGATCCGCCGACGTGTGCTGGACGGCGTTGGCGACGGCCTCCGTCAGGAGGAGCTCCCAGGCCCGGAGCTCCTCGGGATAGGCCCCCTGCGTGGCGAGGAACCAGCAGGCCTCACGCGCCCCCTGGCGCGCGGAGTCGATGTCGCACGGGAATCGAAGATGGGTCGAGGGCAGGAGGAGCGACGCCCCCGGGCTCGACGGCGCGAGCGGAGGGGAAGCCAGAATCGGTTTTGGAGTGGCAGTCACGCGACTCGACAAAGGGTCCGGGATCTCTGTCGCCCCTAGTTCGAGATCTCGAACAGGCGCTGCATCCGGGTCAACTCAAACATCTGCTGCACGGCCTCCGTGGGATGGAGGATGCGAAGCTTCCCGTTGCGGGCGCACATGGTCTTGTAGAGGGCGATCAGGGCCCCAAGGCCGCTGCTGTCGACAAACCGCGTCCGTGAAAGGTCGACCTCCAGGCAGTCCTGCCCCTCGGTGAGGGCGGCTCGGGTCTGGTCCCGGAACAAGGCCGAGTTGGTGGCATCCAGCTCCGCAAACCCAATCACGCGGAGGGTTCCCCCCGACCGGGACGATTCGAGGCCCGCTGCATCACGACCCAAGGACGAAGGAGGTTGCATAGAATAGTTCAGATAACGGCCGCCACCCGGTGTGGCCGCGCCACACCTCAACGACCTTTCCCAAGCAGATGCAGGGCCATGCCTCACAAGGCCATTCTGGGAGGCAGGACTGGGCAGGATCTGCCGGGCTAGCGGAGCATCTTGCCCTGCCAGCCCCCAAGGGGGCCCTGAGGGGGCGGGAGGGAAGTCACAGTGGCACCCCGGCCGAGTCCCCTCCCCCGCCCCGTGGAGCGACCGACCTCAGGGACGACGGGTGGGGAGTGGTGGACAAACCGTTTGAGTGTATCGGCCCCCTTCGATAGGGTGCCTCCCCATGACGTCGAATCGAACGATTCCGCTTCGCCCCGTGTCCCTGCTCCTCTCGTTGGCATCCCTGTGGATGCTCGGCGCGGCGCCCAATGGGTTGGCCGAAACCAAGAAAAAGGAGCCGAAGCCGATCGTCACCGCCGCCTCCGTCCTGGAGGAGGCCCAGCTCGCCTACGCCCGCGGGGATCGGGCGAACGCGATGAGCCTGATCAACAAGGCGATCCATCTTGAACCGAACAACAGTCGCGGTTACTTCGCGCGGGCGCGGCTCGAGAGCACTCAGGGGAACCCGGAGAAAGCCCTTGAGGACTACAACAAGGTCATCGCCCTCGACCCCTCCTCGGGGGATGTCTATCAGCTGCGCGGCCTGACGCATTTCGAGCTTGGGCACCCGGTCGACGCAGTTCAGGACTTCAACCACTACCTGACCCTGAGTCCGGACCAGATCCCCCACCACTGGCAGCGGGGGATCGCCTACTACTACTGCGACCGCTACGCCGAGGGACGCCGCCAGTTCGAGCTCCACCAGGAGGTCAATCCCCAGGATGTGGAAAACGCCGCCTGGCACTTCTTCTGTGTGGCACGCGTCGAAGGGGTGGAGAAGGCCCGGGCGCTCCTCCTCCCGGTGACCCTCGACTCACGGGTTCCGATGATGCAGATCCTGGCCCTCTTGGCCGGCAAGGCCACGCCCGACGACGTGATCGCTGCGGCCACTGCGGGCAACCCGACGCAGGCCACCCGCCAGCGCCAACTCTTTCACGCTCATCTCTACCTCGGCCTCTACCACGAGGTGATGAAGGAGGAGAAGCAGTCGCGGGAACATATCGCCCAAGCCGTGGAGCTCGCCGCCAAGGGGGACTACATGGGGATTGTTGCGAAGGTTCACTCCAAGCTCCGCAAGGGTGCGGGCAAGGGAAAGTGAAGGCCCTTCGGCTCATCGCCCATGGGGCACCTGGGGAATTGCGCCACGAGGAGGTCCCCACCCCGGAGCCGGGCCCGGGTGACGCCCTCGTCCGGGTCCGCGCGTGCGGGCTGAACCGACTCGACCTCTGGGTGGAGGAAAAGGGGCTCCCGATCCCGATTCTCCTCCCGCGGATCCAGGGATGTGAAACGGCCGGGGAGATCGCCGCCCTCGGGCCGGAGGTCACGGGATGGAGCCCCGGGGACCGGGTCTGCATCTCCTCAAACCTCGCCTGCGGGGGGTGTGAGGCATGCCGCGCGGGAGAGGAGTCGATGTGCTCCCGGAACCGCATCTTCGGAGTTGAGACCGACGGCGGGTTCGCCGAGTACGCCTGCCTCCCGGCCCGACACCTGGTGCCGCTCCCCCGGGAACTCGGGTTCGAGGCGGCGGCAGGGTTGTCGCTTGCCGCCAGCACCGCCATGCACATGCTCACCGACCGTACCCGGGTCCGGGCGGGAGACTGGGTGCTGGTGATCGCCGGCGCCAGCGGGGTCGGGTCGGCCGCCATCCAGATCGCCCGTCAACTCGGGGCCCGGGTCCTTGCCACCGGATCAAGCGAAGCAAAGCGTTCCCTCGCCCTGGCCCTCGGGGCGGAGGCGGCGCTCGACCCCGCGGATCCCTCCTGGCCGGGGGAGGTGCGCCGCCTCACCGGGAAGCGGGGCGTCGACATCGTGGTCGAGCATGTCGGAGGCCCCCTCCTTGCCCAGGCCTTCGACTGCCTGGCCCGGGGAGGGTCGATCGTCACCTGCGGTGCCACGGCCGGACGGGAGATTTCGCTCAACCTCTGGCCCCTCTTTGTGAAGCAGCAACGGCTGATCGGGAGCTATGGACGCAACCGCCGCGACCTGGTCGAAACCCTCCGCTGGGCGGCGGAAGGACGCCTCCGGCCGGTCGTCGACAAGGTTTTCCCGCTATCCGACGGGGTCGCCGCGTTCAAAGCCCTGCGCCAGCGGGAAGTCCTCGGCAAGGTGGTGCTGTGTCCCTGAACCCCCGAAACGCCCGGTTCCCCCACGTTCCAAGAGCATGCGGTTTCGTATGTTCAAACCGCCCGGACCCCTCTAAGGTCGGGCTCGTGAACCATTCGGGAACGGAATCAAAAACCGAGCGCCGGCCTGCCCCAGGGAGCCCGGGCCCCGTTTGGCTCATGCAGGAGTTGAGCATCCGACATGGCTGAGCCCCGTCCCCCCTCACCTTCCAACCCCTCGCCCGAGCCTCCCGAGGCCAAGCTGAGGATTTATTTCCTTCCGAACCTGATGACGGCAGGGAACCTGTTCTGCGGGTTCATCGCCCTGACGAAGATCGTCGAGGCAAACCTCACGTCGGAGGACTTCTCGGATATCAACGTCGCCCTGTTCTTCATCCTGATGGCCTGCATCTTCGACCTCCTGGATGGCCGGGTGGCCCGGATGGGAGGGCAGGAAAGCCCCTTTGGCCGCGAGTTCGACTCCCTGGCGGACATCATCTCGTTCGGGGTGGCCCCGGCCTTCCTGGTCCACCGGATCGTGCTGCGTGACCTCTTCGGCTCCCATCAGGAGGTCGGATGGTTCATTGCCTCGATCTACCTCATCTGCGGGGCGTTCCGCCTGGCCCGGTTCAACTGCCTGGCCACGCTCCAGGGAGGAGGGGGCGGACGCGACTTCCTCGGCTTTCCGATCCCCGCGGCCGCCGGGTTGGTGGCCTCCCTCACCCTGTTCCTGATCTGGTGGGAGGAGAAAAACTTCAGCAAGGGGTACCTCCGCTACATCCTTCCCGGCCTGCTCCTCTTCCTCTCCGCCATGATGGTGAGCCACGTCCGGTATCCCAGCTTCAAGAAGCTCGATTTCCGGTCGCAGCGAACGTTCCTCGTCACCCTCGTGTTCATCCTCATCGTGGGGGCCATCCTGATCTTCGGGATGCTGCTGCTCCGGTTCCTGCTCCCGATCGCCTTCACGGCCTACCTGCTCTACGGGTTCATCCGGCCACACGTCAGCCGCACCATCCGCCGCGAGATCGAGGATGATGAGGATGATGAGGATTCCGCCTCCGGACATGAGCCTGCCTGATCTCCCACCTGTCGTCACGGCGGCGCTCACCGGCTTCATCAGCGGGCTGGTGCTCTGCATCCCCGTCGGCCCGGTGAACCTGACGATCATCAACGAGGGGGCCCGCCGCGGGTTCGGGTGGGCCTCGCTCATCGGGCTGGGAGCCGTGGTGATGGAAACCATCTACTGCGCCCTGGCCTTCACGGGGTTCGCCTCCTTCTTCCAGCAGGGGGTGGTGAAAGCCACCATGGAGCTCGTCAGCTTTGTTTTCATGCTCGGCCTGGGGCTCCGGTTCGTGATGGCCAAGTCGATCGAGAAGACGAACAAGGTCGAGGAGCGGATCGAGGAGCGCCTCAAGCCCCATACGGCCTTCATGATCGGTTTCGTCCGGGTGATGGGCAACCCCGGGGTGCTCCTCGGCTGGATCCTCCTGGCGGCCAACTTCATCTCGCGGGAACTCGTCGCCCCAACCTGGGAGAGCAAGATTGCCTGCATCTCCGGAGTCACCCTGGGAGTGGGAGCCTGGTTCACCCTGCTGAGCTACCTGGTCTCATTCCGCAAGCAGCGGCCGAGCGAACGGGCTCTGCTGCGGCTTGAAAAGGGCTCGGGGATCATCCTGCTGCTCGCGGCGGGGCTTCATGGGGGACAGATCGTCTGGCAGATGGCCCAGCACCGGATGCAACGGACCCACCCCAGCCCCGAGGCTCCGGCCTCGGGGGCCCCCCAGGCCTCGGGTTTCAGGCAGGACCGGATACGGCCCCTGGCGGACGACGGCGCACCTGCACGCGAGCTCCCCCCGGGCTGAGCCGCGACTGCGGTTCGTCAGCTCCGCGGGACGTGGTGCCGCGCGGCCTTCCTCGCAGCCAGGATCACCCCAGCCCGCTGCAGCGCCACGTCCAGGTTCTCGCACGTGTTCTCAGCCCCCAACCGCTCAAGCAGGCCATGGTTCTGCATCGCCATGAGCGGCTGCGTGTGGGGGCCGCAGAGGATCAGCTGACGGCCATGCCGGGCAAGCTTCACCCGGATCTCCTCGATGGCGTTGAGCCCCGTGGCATCGATCGCCATCACCCGCTTGACCCCGAGGATCAACACCTCCGGGGGCTGCTGGTACCGGGAGAGCGTCCCCTCAAGCTTGTCGGCCGCGCCGAACAGGAAGGCGCCAAACAGGTTGAACACCAGCACCCCGTCAGGCACGGATTTGCCGGCCAGGGTGTCCTCCGGACCCAGATGATCGCTCCGCTCGTCGATGGAGGTGATCTGCGTCGTCTCCGAAACCCGCTTGATGAAGAGCACGGCCGCCAGCACCAGGCCGACCTCCACCGCCACCGTCAGGTCGGTCAGGACCGTCAGCCCGAAAACGATCAGGAAGACGATTGCGTCGCTCCGGGGCCACCGGCCCAGGCGGGCGAAGTGGTGCCACTCCCCCATGTTCAAGGCCACCACGATGAGGATCGCGGCGAGCGTCGCGAGCGGGACGTACTTGGCCAGGGGGGCGGCCGCCAGGACGATTCCCAGAAGGGTCAAGGCGTGAACCATCCCGGCAACGGGGGTTCGTCCCCCGCTTCGCACATTGGTTCCCGTGCGGGCAATCGCCCCCGTGGCCGGGATCCCGCCAAACAGGGCGCTCGCAATGTTGGCCACCCCTTGGGCCAGGAGCTCCTGATTGCTGTCGTGACGGTCGTCGATCATCCCGTCCGCCACCACGGCGCAGAGCAGCGACTCGATCGCCGCAAGGAGGGCGATCGTGAACGCCGGGCGCATCAGCGCCCCCCAATGAATCCCCTCCAGAGCCGGAAGGTGAGGCACAGGAAGGGATCGTGGAATCTCGGGGATCGTCGGGGTCTGAATCCCCAGGGCCGCCACGACCACCGAGGCCAGGATCACCATCACGATTGAGGGGGGGACCCTCCGGCGCCAGGCGCTGGGCCAGAAGTAAACCCCAAGGAAGGAAACCACCCCCAGGATGAGCGTCGGCGGGTGAACCCTGTCCAGGTGGGTCCCGATCTCGTACACCTTGCCGACAAACTCCGCGGGCATCTTCAGGCCCGCGAGACCGAGAAAATCCTTGAGCTGGGTGCTCAGAATGTAGACCGCGATCCCGCTCGTGAACCCCGCTGTGACCGGATACGGGATGTACTTGATCATCACCCCGAGCCGGGCCCACCCCATCGCCACAAGCACCGCCCCCGCGAGCAGGGTTGCCACCAGCAGGTTGTTGTACCCCTGCACCAGGAGGATTCCGCTGACAATCGGGAGGAAGGCGGCCGTGGGGCCGCCGATCTGGACCCGCGAACCGCCGAGGGCTGAAATCAGGAACCCGGCGATGATCGCGGTGTAGAGCCCCTGCTCGGCCGTCCCACCGGAGGAAATCCCAAGCGCCATGGCCAGGGGAAGGGCCACAATCCCCACGGTGACCCCGGCCAGGAGGTCCGCCACCAGGTCGGCGCGACTGTACCCCTTGAGGGTCTCAAGGAGCTTGGGCCGAAAGAGGCCTGTCAGCGTCATGATCAATCCACCCCGGACTCACTTCCCACCGCGGCGCCGCGGCTTCGAGCCCTTCTGCACCGCCGCGATGAGCCCGTCGATGTTGTGGGGCTTGGCCTCGACGGCCGCCTCCAGCCCCAGGGCCTTGATCGCCTTGGTGGTCTCGGGGCCGATGGAGGCAAGCCGGGTCTCCGGAAACTTCTTCAGGAGCTCCGGCAGGTTGAAACGGGCGTGGAAGTTCTCGACCGTCGAGGCGCTGGTGAAGGTGATCAAGTCGGCCCCCTCCTCCAGCATCCGGGCGGCGCTCCCGGTGACATCCTCGGTCTCGGGCACCGTCTTGTAGCACGCGACGTCATCCACAATCGCCCCCAGGGCCATGAGGGCCTGGGGCAACTCCGGGTTCGCCACCTGGGCCCGAAGGAGAAGGATGTTCACGTTCTCGATGCTCTGCTCGGCCTTGAAGGCCGCCGCAATCTTGCTGCTGACATACTCGTCAGGCATCAGGTCCACCCGGAGATGGAGCTCCTTCAGGCGCGCCGCAGTGGCGGGCCCGACGGCCGCGATCCGGCATCCACCGATGTCCCGCAGGTCGTCGAAGCTCTTGAAGAAGATCTCAAAGAAGGCCGTCACTCCGTTCGGGCTGGTGAAGACGAGCCATTCATAGCTGTTCAGCTCCAGGATGGCGTCCACGAGATCCTTGGGTTCGTCGGGATGCGTGATCCGGATCGTCGGGATTTCGAGCACGTCCGCCCCGAGGTCGCGAAGGCGTCGGGAGACCTCGCTCGCCTGGTCCCGGGTGCGGGTGACCACCACCCGCTGGCCGAAGAGCGGCCGGGTTTGAAACCAATCGAGCTGGTCGTGGAGCGTCACCACCCCCCCGATGATTGTGACGGCGGGGGCGCTGAAGCCGGTCTTCTCAACCAGGTCGGCAATGGTTCCCAGGGTTCCAAACAACGTCTCCTGCTTCGACCGGGTCCCCCAGCGGATCATCCCCACGGGGGTCTCCTTCGACATCCCCTGAGCGACCAGCTCCGAGGTGAGCGGGCGGATCCGCTCCACCCCCATCAGGATCACCTTGGTCCCGGGGGTCTTGGCCAGCCACGCAAGGTCGAGGTTGGAACTCTCCTTCGTAGGGTCCTCATGCCCGGTGAAAACCGTGAACGTGGCGCAATGGTCACGGTGAGTGAGGGGGATTCCGGCGTAGTTCGGGGCGGCCACCACGGAGGAGATTCCCGGGACCACCTCAAACCGGATCCCGGCCTCGGCCAGCTCCTGGGCCTCCTCGCCCCCACGGCCGAAGACGTACGGGTCCCCCCCCTTGAGGCGGACCACGGACTTCCCCGTTCGCGCCTTTTCGACCAGGAGCTTGTTGAGCTGGTCCTGCGGGATGGCGTGGTCGCGCGACCGTTTTCCGCCGTAGATGATCTCGGCCCCCTTGGGGGCAAGTCGAAGCAGCTCCGGGTTGACCAGGGCGTCATACACCACCACGTCCGCCCGCCCCAGGAGCTCGGCGGCGCGCATCGTCAGCAACCCAACATCCCCGGGGCCCGCCCCAACCAGATATACCGTGCCAGAAGTCATCGTGCATGGACTCTACGGGGCAGCGGACGCAAATCAACACCGCGAACACCGCGGCGGCACGCGGAAGGACTCCCGCGGCTTCCCCCACGGGCATCAGGCGGGCGAGAGGGAGGCAAGGATCCGCTCCGCCGCAGCGCGAGGATCCGGCGAGGCGCAGATCGGACGGCCGATCACCAGCCAGGTGGCCCCGGCCTCCATTGCCTCCGGGGCGCTCAGGGTCCGCTTCTGGTCCCCGGCCGCGTCGCCCGGGCCCCGGATCCCCGGCGTCACCAACTGGGTGCTGTCAGGAACCACCTGCCTCAGCATTGCGAGCTCCAGCGGGGAACAGACAAACCCCCGAAGCCCGGCCTGAACCCCCAGGCCCACGAGCCGCTCCACCTGCCGGGCCACGTCTCCGGCCACTCCAACCTGGTTCAGGTCCACGGTCGACATGCTCGTCAACACCGTGACTCCAAGCACCACCGGCGCGGGGCGGCCGGTCGACCGGGCCGTCTCCTGGGCCGAGGCCTCCGCCGCCTTCATCATCTCCAGCCCCCCGCAGGTGTGGATCGTCAGCAGCTGGACATCGAGACGCGTGGCGGCAGCGACCGCCTTGGCCACCGTGTTCGGGATGTCGTGGAACTTGAGGTCAAGGAAGACCGAGGCCCCCGCCCCGCGGATCTGCCGCACGAGCTCCGGGCCGGCGGACACAAACAGCTCCTTCCCGACCTTGAACCCCGCCACCGCGGGGCCGAGGGTCTGCGCCAGCTTCAGGGCGACGTCCGGTGAAGGAACGTCGAGGGCCACATAGATCGGGTTCCGGGCAGCCACGTCACTTCAGGGGCTTGAGCTGGATCTTGCGGAAGGCGACCGGGTCGTTGTGGCCCGCAAACCCGAAGAAACCGCTGGTCCGGTCCTTGCCGGGGTGGGCCGAGTTGGCCATGAACTCCTTCACCGTGCTGAGATCCGCATTGAGGATCGGCGTGCCGTTCAGCTCCACCGTGATCTTCGAGCCGGTGACATAAACCTCCTCGAAATTCCATTCCCCGACGGGACGCTGGTAGCCACGATGCGCCGGAACCATCCCGTAGGCTGATCCATGATACTGGCGGACATCGAGCTTCTTGTACATGTCCGCGTCGTCATCCAGCACCTGGAGTTCGCACATCCCGACGTAGGCCGTGTCGCCCGTGCCCGGGTAGCGGATCGCCAGCCCGTTGTTCCCACCCGGCGGAAGCTTGATCTCGAGCCGCGCGGCAAAGTCGGTCAGCTCCTCGTTCACGTAGATCGTCCCCCCCTTGTGCTCCTTGCACAGAATCGCCCCATCCTTCACCTCGTAGTTGTCGATCGGGCCCGCCCACCCCTTGAAGCTCTTGCCGTCAAACTTGGAGACAAACCCGTTCGCCCCATGGCGCGCCAGGATGGCGTTGGCCTCGGAGGCGGGAATCTCGCGGATCGCGACGTTCCGCCACCGGATCTCGCCGCCGTGGGTCTGGAGCTGGATCGGCCCGCGCGCGGGGACCGGCGTCTTGCGGTCGTAGTAGTTCTCAAGGATCGCGTGATCGACGACGAGCTTCCCGTTGAGCCAGACGCTGACTCGCGACCCCACCATGAGGACACGGAACTTGTTCCATTGCCCGAACGGCTTGTCGGCCATCACGAGGGGATCCTTCCCCGGGGCGCCCGGGCTGTTGTTCCAGAGTCCGCCGGAACCCTTGGCGCGGCCAAGGTTCTGGGGGTCGGCCTGGGTGTGATCCCAGATCTGGACCTGCGGGACCCCGCGAAGGTAAATGCCGGAGTCGGCTGTCGGCACCGTCTTGTAGTCGACCAGAAGCTCGAAGTCGCCGTAGTCCTTCTCGGTGGTGGCGTAGGCGCCGTGACCGTCATTCACCAGTTCGTCATTCTCACCATACCAGTGCGGCTTGCCGGTCTTGGAGTCGACCTCCAGCATCGACTTGGTCCAGGTGTCGATCTGCTTTTTCCGGTCCTCGGGGGAGAGCCCGAGCAGCTTGCGGTGGTCGTAGGTGTCCCCGCCGCGCCACCCGGTCAGATCCTTGCCGTTGAACAACGGGGTGAACCCGGCAGGCGCGGAAGCCGCGCCGGCATGAGAGGAGAGGGAGAGGGTGAGTCCGACCAGAAGGGCGGCCACGAATCCACGACGGGATGAGCGATGATCGTTCATAGGCTTTGCTGGGCCGAGTTCACCGCACCCCGAGGGGAAACGCCATGATTATTTTGCCGCCCCGGTCCCTCGCGGGAACGAGCCGCAACCCCGGGGCGCTTCGGAACGCAACGCGCCAGGCTGCATTAGGGGATTGACCGAATCCCGGGGGCTGGCGATGAGAGGGGGCGTCGCCCATGGCACCCGCCCACAACACATCCCCCCCAGGCCGCACCCGCTCCTCCCCCTACATGGAGTGGGTGAAGACCCTCCCGCCGGCCCGGTTCAACCTGGCCATCAGCGGAATGCTCTTCTGCCCGATGTCGGAGCTCGGGGTCGACCCCTCAACCCTCGAGATCAATGGACCAAGCGCCTACGGGCATCCCCCGCTGGTCGAGGCCGTGGCGCGGCATTGCTCGGTCGACCCGGCCTGCGTCGTTATTGCCGAAGGGACCTCCATGGTGAACCACCTTGCCATGGCCACCCTTGTTGACCCGGGGGATGAGGTCCTGGTCGAGAGCCCCGGCTACGAGCTTCTTCCCGCAACTCTTCGTTACCTTGGGGCCGAGGTGCGGAGCTTCCCCCGACCACGGGAGACCGGGTTCCAGATTGATCCGGCCGCCCTCCGCCGCGCTCTGACCCCCAGGACCCGCCTGATCGTCCTGACAAACCTTCACAACCCCTCAAGCGCTCTTACCCCCGAATCGACATTGCGGGAGATCGGAGCGATCGCCGCCGAGGCCGGGATCCGTGTGCTGGTCGACGAGGTGTACCTGGAGACCCTCCCCGGCCCCCTCCCGAGGTCGGCCTTCCACCTGGGACCGCAGTTCGTCACCACCAACAGCCTCACCAAGGCCTACGGGCTGAACGGTCTTCGGTGCGGCTGGGCGCTCGCGGAGCCGGACCTCGCCCGGCGGATGTGGCGGCTCAACGACCTCTTCGGCGTGATCCCGTCCCACCTCTCCGAGAAAGTCTCCCTGGCGGCGTTCCATGCGATGCCACGCCTCAGGGCCCGCACCGAAGCCCACCTCGCGGCCCACTGGAAGCTTCTCGACACCGCCCTCGCCGGCTGTGGGGTCATCGAGTGGCTGCGCCCCCCGTCCGGGACGGTGGCGTTTCCCCGCCTCACCCGGGGGTCTGTCGACGCCTTCTGCTCCCAGCTGCTGGATCAGCACGGAACCCGGGTCACTCCGGGGGAGTTCTTCGGCGCGAAGGAGATC
>DMJJ01000476.1 GCA_003452185.1 Verrucomicrobiales bacterium
TCGAGCAGCAGCAGGTCGGGCTCCATCACAAGAAGCCGGGCCAGACGGGCGCGCATGATCCATCCGCCGCTCATCTCCCTGGCCTTGCGGTCAAAATCGGTTTCCCGATACCCAAGGCCCCAAAGCATCTTCTTGGCCTTGGTCTCCACCTGGGGATCACTCAGGGCCCCGTGCTTGGCATGGGCCTCGAGGTACTCGGGGCTGGAGACATCCCCGGCCACCTCGAGCTCATGGAGCCGTTTCTCGAGGCGGGGAAGTTCCTCCACGCGACCCGTGGCCACGTCGAGAATGGTCTCGTCCCCCTGGGCCTCTCCTTCCTGTGGGAGGTAGCCGACCATCGTCCACTCATCCCGGTGGACCGTGCCGGCATCGGGGGTCTTGTGCCCAAGAATGATGGAAAAGAGGGTGGTCTTACCCGCCCCGTTGGGGCCGACCAAGGCGACCCGGTCGCCATAGTTCACGTCGAACGACGCGTTCTCAAACAGGACGCGTCCACCAAGGGTCATCTTCAGGTCACGGATTGCGAGCATGGGACAAAGCGAACGGTTGTTGCAGCCGACGGGTCCTGGACAACGGGTCCGGAACAGCGGGGCGTGCTGCCAGGGCAAGGCCGCCGGGGGGCCACCCGGAAACCTGCCAAACACCCTCCCGGCCACGGCCATTCGATTCCAACATCGGGTGGGGTTCCGGAGGCGGTTGCCGGCGACGAAGCCGCAGACATTAGGCCCCGGTAGCCGGGCGTCAATGGCCCAGTTGACCGGGGCGGGCCGATCCGCCGCAGCTCCCGTTTGCAACTCCTGGCGTTCCGGGGTATTTAACGGTGCGGGTGGCAACACTGAGTCAACGTTGGATGCAACGACTGGGGCGTTGGCGATCCCATCTTTCCGGGCGGATCACCCCTGCTGGATGGCTCATGCTCACGGGGGTTGTCTTCACCGCCCTGATCGGGGTCGATATCTCGAGCTCGATGGCTTACCAGGGTTTTGCGCTCCTCGCCGCGGTGAGCCTCCTGGCGTTCGCCGGGACGATGCGATTCCAGGGACGGTTCAGCCTCCAGCGCCGGCTCCCGCGCTACGCCTCGGCCGGGGAGCCGTTCGGCTACACCATCACCGTCCGGAACGAGTCGGGGGCGGTCCAGCGCGGGCTCACGCTCCTGGAGGAGGTGGGGGATCCTGTTGAGTCGCTGGGGGAGGCGCTTCGGCCCCTGAGACCCGCGCGCCGGGCGGGGTCGTTCAAGCTCGTTCGATCGCCCGTCCGCCGCCGCCTCGCCCACTTCACCCCGATCCCGTTGCCCGACCTCGCCACGGCGGGGGAAGTCGAGGTCACGGCCCGGCTTTGGCCCCAGAGGCGAGGCCCCCTGCGGTTCATGGGGGCCCGGGTGTCGCGGACCGATCCCTTCGGGCTCCTCCGGACGTTCGTGCGGGTCGAATGGCCCCAAACGGTCCTCGTGCTTCCGAAGCGGTACAAGGTTCCTTCCCTCGCCCTGCCGGGGCATGAGGCTTACCAGGTGGGGGGGGTGGCCCAAGCGGCCGCAGTAGGGCAATCGGAGGAGTTCGTCTCCCTCCGCCATTACCGGCGGGGGGACCCGATGCGGCACATTCATTGGAGGAGCTGGGCGCGGATCGGGGAGCCGATCGTGAAGGAGTTTGAGGATGAGTTTTTCGTCCGCCATGGCCTGGTGCTCGACACCTTTGACGACCCGGACGATCCGGAGCCGTTCGAGGAGGCAGTTTCGGTGGCCGCCTCGTTCGCGTGTGCGATCGGCACTCAGGAGTCGCTCCTCGACCTGATGTTTGTCGGGGTGAAGGCGTTCCGGTTCACCGCGGGACGCGGGCTGGCCCAGAGCGACCAACTGCTGGAGATCCTTGCCTGCGCGCGGCTCACGCCCGAGGCCGAGCTCTCGACCCTCAGCGCCCTGGTGATGGAGCACCTCTCCTCGTTGACCGCCTGCGTCTGCGTCCTCCTGAAGTGGGACCCCGCCCGCCAGGAGCTCGTCCGAAGGATCCGCCAGTCCGGCATCCCGCTCCGCGTCCTGGTGGTGCTCCCTCGGGGGACGCCTCCCCCGGCCGACCTCGGACCGATGGCCGACCGGCCCGGTGCGTTCCGAGTTCTCCATCCGGGAAGCGTCGAGGAGGAGCTCGCGAGCCTCGGCGGATCCTGATCCTGATCCTGATGAGCCATGCATCCCTTCCCCCCAGCCCCGCCCGCCACTCCTCCCACGCCGAGGTTTCTGCTCGGGACCGCCCTGCTCTTCTGGGGATGGCACGCACACTTGCTTCCGGCCGCGGCCCTGGTCGCGGTGGCCGTTGAGGGGGCTCCGCTCCTTCCCATCCGATGGCAATTCACCACCCAGGACTATCAACGGCTCTGGAACGGGTCCCTCGCCCTGCTCCTGGGGTCGGTGCTCTTCGCCATTGGATATGGCCGGGCGCTTTCCGAAACCGGGGGAGGAGCGCGCGAGGGAGTCGACCTGACCCCGGTGGCAACGCGCCAGGCCTTGTTGTTCTTCCAGTGGTGGCCGCTGGTGTTCGCCCCGCTCCTCCTGGCCTCGATTTTCGGGCGGGATGAGCACCTTCCCTCCACCGTGTTCTCGTGGGTCTCCCGCCGCCAGCAGCGGGCCGCGGAACTCAGGGGAGATCCGCCCACGGGCTCCCTCGTGGCGCTCAAGCCGGTTTACCTGGCGATGGTGCTGATTTGCAGCAGCACCACGAACCGGAGGTCGGCCTTCTTCTACCTCGGCCTGATCGCCCTGGTGGGTTGGGGGTTGTGGCCCCGGCGGTCCCGTCGTGTCCCGGGTGCAGCCTGGCTCACGCTCCTGCTGCTCGGGGGAACAATGGGTCTGGCCGGCCATCTGGGGATCACGGAACTCCACCGCTTTCTCGCCAACCTCGACACCTCGTGGCTGAACCGGTTCAGCCATAACCGCACCAACCCGATGGAGTCGAGAACCCAGCTCGGGACGTTGGGGGACCTGAAGCTCTCCGGACGGATCGTCCTCCGCCTCCAGACGACCAACGAGAACCCGCCTGAGCTCCTCCGGGAAGCCACCTACGACAGCTTCAGCACCCCGGTCTGGTCAGTCGGGGCGCGGGGGGAGCCGATGCGAAACCACCTGGACTGGAAGACCGTCCTCCCGGAGGACAACGGCACAGGGTGGATCCTGACGACCAACCGCAATGAGCGAAATGAGATCCGCATCTCCGAGTTTCTCTCCGGCGGGAACGGGTTGCTTCCCCTTCCCCTGGGGGCGATCCGGCTTGAGGACCTCCCGGCCGGCTCCTTGAGGCGCAACGCCTATGGCGGGGTGAAGGTGTCCGACGCCTCCTCCCTTGTGACCTTCCGGGCTGCCTATGCCTACCACTCCACGATGGACCATCCCCCGACGGAGCGGGATCGGTTCGTCCCGGTGGAAGAGCGCGCCGCCGTGGACGACGTGATCCAGACGCTGGGGCTGCGCTCCGAGGGAGGGCAGCCTGCCGGACAGGTCCTCAAGAAGGTGAACGGTTACTTCCGCGGAAACTTCCGCTACGCCACCTATCAGGAGGAGCCTCACACGAAGGTCGGCAAACAGACCCCGTTGGGGCACTTCTTCTGGCGGAAGAGCGGCCATTGCGAGTTTTTCGCCACGGCCACGGTGCTCCTGCTGCGGCGGGCGGGCATCCCTGCCCGGTACGCGGTTGGCTACTCGGTGCAGGAGTCGGCCGGGTCGCAACACTACGTCGTGCGGGAACGGCACGCCCATGCCTGGTGCCTCTACTGGTCGGAGAAGGACAAGGCGTGGTTCAACTTCGACACCACCCCCGCGGCATGGAACCAGGTGGAGGCGGACCAGGCCTCGATGTGGGAGCCGTTGGCCGACCTTGCGTCACGGCTCTGGTTCGAGTTTGCGCAATGGCGCGCCGGGCGCTCGGAGCTCACGAAG
>DMJJ01000228.1:0-5065 GCA_003452185.1 Verrucomicrobiales bacterium
CCAGGAACGAGGGCCAGAGGGAGATGGCGACCCCTGTGGCGTGGGCGTGGTGGACCCGCTGGTCGAGAGCGAAGAGAACCAGGGTGCAGAGCCCCCCGAGCTGGAGGGTTCTCAGCCAGGCGCCCGCCGGGGAGGATGGGGCTGCGGGACCGGGTTCCGCCGCCAACACCGAGGTTGGATACCCGGCTGCGGTCACAGCCTGGGCCACCCCTTGCGGATTGGGTGTCGTTCCGGGCGACCACCAGACGATGAGCGATCCTTCCGCCGGCCGTGCCTCGGAGGTGGCGACTCCAGGCACGGTTTGCGCCGCCTCTGAAACGTGGCGGGCGCAGTTCCCGCAGGTCATCCCGCTCACCTGGAGACGGCTCGTCGGCGCCTCGGCCGACGGGGTTGGGCTGGGGGTCGGAGCCGGCTGGAGAGGACGGGGCGTTCTGGAGGGAGGCTTCCAGCTTCCCGCGGGCTTGAACTCGATCTGTCGGGCATCGGCCACCCTCGGAGTATGGACTCGCAGGGGGATCTGGCAACCCAGCCGTTACGGGGGGACCGGCCCGGAACGGGGGCTCCGGCTACAGGGTCTTGATGCGTGGCCAGAGGGGGCGCAGGTCTTCATCCTGCAGCGCCATGGCCTTGATCTCGGCGACGTTCCCGGCCGACTCCATGGCGCGATGAATCCACTCGAGGGCCTCCTCCGGCCGCCCGAGTTGCGCCGCGTAGCAGGCGAGGTTGTACGGGATGACGCTCACCTCGGGAAAGTGGTCAAATGCCGGGCGCAGCACATCCCAGGCTTGCTGAAGCCCGCCGGACCGTGCCCTTCGGGTTGCGTAGGCCTGATGGATCCAGCCCCGTGGATCGCGTGGGGCCCGTTGCAGCATGGTGCGGGCGACATCGAGGGCGCGGTCCCAGTCCTTGAGAGCCGCGTTGACCTGCCATCGGGCATCGAGCACCTGGGTGTGCTCCTGCAGGGGGGGACTGATCCGATCGAGCTCGGCGAGGGCCTCCATGGGGTTTCCCAGCCCAAGCCACCCCTCGACTGCCTGAAGGTGGAAGAGATCCGCCCCTCCCACGGCCATCTTCTCCATACGCGTTGGTTGCCCCTGGATCCCCCGACTCGGGGGCCGGGAGGGGGCGGCTCCCGCGAGGCTCCGCCCCCGTCCCCGTCTTGGATCTTGCCGGTGATTACGAGGCCGCGGGCTCGGTGCCGGGCTCGGACTCTTCCGCGTGGGTGGCGGAGGGGGCCGCGATCGGGGAGCTGGTGACGGCTTCGCCCGCCTCAGGGGTTCCTTCCGCCTCACCGGGCGTCGGCATGTCTGCGATGGGGGCGGCGGGCGCCGCGGCGGAGGGGGATGCCGCCTGGGCTTGCGCCTGGGCCGGGGCCGCCTTGACGGGCCGGGGGGCCGGCCGCTTGGCGGTCTCCATCACGCCGGTGGCGAACTCGATGACGTGTCCCTGGTGGATCAGCCAATGGAGGTCGGCAACGAAGGCCTGCAACTCCGGGGAGATGGCGGCCTTCTCGACCGGGGCGGGGGCGGCTCCCCCTTCTGCCGGCGCGGCTCCCTCGGCGGGGGCCGGGGCGGCCGGCGCCTCACCTGCCGGGGGGAGAGCGCCCGGGACCAGGGCGTCGAACAACTGGCGGCGGGTGCAGCCAGCCGTCGCGTTGATGAAGTTCACGATCCGCTTCACCCCGTCGCTCACCACGTTGGTGTCGAGATCGAGGTAGTGCGGGCGTGCCACGGCGACGTGGGTCACGGTCTTGTTGACCTTGAAGAACTGGAGCCCCCGGCTGGCGAACTGCTGGCTCAGGAGCGTCGCGATCTGGAGCGGGAAGCGCCGCTGGGTGTCGTACGAGTTGCGGATCAGCCGCAGGAGCTCCGGGTTCCTCACGGCCTTCACCGCGGTCTGCGACAACGAGAGGGTCTCAACCGGGCGGACCAGGTTCGAGAAGTGCACCTCACGAAAATGCTTCTCCACCTCCTCGCGCGAGGGGAGCTTCAGCGCCTCGGGGACGTTCAGGCAGACATACTCGGCCTTGAAGCTCTGCTGTTCGATCCACTGCTTCACGACGGCCTCGTCCCGCACGATCTTCACCCTCGCCTTGAAGGCATCGAAGGGCATGCGCGAGAACCGCTCGGCGTGGAGCCGCCGGAGCTGGTTCTGGTAGTCGTGGTGGTTCGGCGGACCGAGGATCACGCCGCTCATCCCGCACTGGGCCACGAACGTGTAGGTCCCCTTGGGGGGATCCACCGGAACCTTCTCAACCTGGTAGAAGGTCGCGAAGTGATGGTCGAGGATGTGCTTCGCCGCCTCGGCCTCGCTCAGCCAGAGGGTCTCGTCGAGCGCGCAGGTGAAGAGGGGCTGCACCGGGGTGCCGTCGCTCTTCTTCTTGATGCTCAGCACCACGGCATGCCGCTCCGGCTTCTTGAGGATCATCTGGGCGATCTCGAAGAGCGGGTAGGCCCGGCCGGACATCTTGATCTGGCGCGCCAGGGAATCGACCCCCTTTTCGTCCGGATGGAGGGCGATGTTGATCTCGATCAGCGGGGCCTGGGGCTCGGGACGGCGATCCCTCGAGGGGCCGCCGGCACGGGGGCCGCCGGGACGGGGCCCTCGGCCGCCGCCAAACCCGGGACGATCCCCGGAGCGGCGTGCGCCGCCCGGTCCTGCAGGCCGTCCACCCCCCTGCGGGGCGCCGCCGGGTCCGCGGGGACCTGTCCCCTGGGGCCGGTCAAACCGGGGACGATCAGGCCTGGGCCCGCCACCCGCTCCTCCTCCGAACCCCGGAGGACGAGGCCCACGGCTCTCCCGCCTCGGGCCGCGCCGGTCGCTTGCCCCCTCGTTTCCAGTGAAGTGGGCGTAGCGGTTGATGTCGGGAGATTTCTGGGCCCACGCCGGGAGGAAGTGGAGATCCAGATTCAAATCGTTTTCAGGCGTATTGCTCATGAGTCCTCGGGCGGGACAGAGAGACACTCTCTCTCCATCTCGCCGGAAAGTTCAGTGTGAGAATGGTGTAGGTCCCCTGCGAATGCAAGCGTCCCGGGGCCGGGATTCCGTGCGGGCTCTACGGGGGGAGCGGACCGCAAATCCCCGGTCCCCGCCGGTTGTCGGGCGGAATTGCGCAAAACCTTGAACCCGACCCTCGTCGCGTGGTTTGATCCCCATCCGCAGTGATATGGAACCAATCGACTCTCTGATCGAGCAGCGCCGCGCCAAGCTCAACGCCCTTTTGGCCAAGGGAATCAACCCATTTGCCAACAAGTTCACACCCGGGGAGGCGTGCGCCGCCGCACGGCAGCAGTACACCGAGGGACGCCCGGTGGCGCTCGCCGGCCGGATCACCGCCCATCGGGACATGGGGAAGAGTCATTTCATCGACATCAAGGACCAATCGGGACGGATCCAGGTCTATGTCCAGAAACCGGTGATCGGCGACGAGCAGTGGGAGATCTTCAAGCTTCTCGATCTCGGCGACTTCATCGGCGTGAAGGGGTCGCTGTTCACAACCCGGACCGGCGAGATCTCCGTCAAGTGCGAGGCCTTCACCGTGCTCGCCAAGGCCCTCCGGCCTCCCCCGGCCAAGTACTACGGACTGGAGGATACCGAGATCCGATACCGGCAGCGGTACCTCGACCTGATCGCAAACGACCCGGTGAAGCAGGTCTTCCTCCACCGGAGCCTCATCCTCCGGGAGATGCGGAATTTCCTCCAGAGCCGCGGGTTCATCGAGGTCGAGACCCCGATGATGCAGTCGATTCCCGGCGGGGCCGCGGCCCAGCCCTTCGTCACGTTCCACAACGCCCTGGGGTGTCAGTTCTACCTCCGGATCGCCCTTGAGCTGTACCTCAAGCGACTCCTCGTCGGGGGGATGGATCGCGTGTTTGAGATCGGTCGCAACTTTCGGAACGAGGGGCTCTCCCGCCGGCACAACCCCGAGTTCACCATGCTCGAGGCGTACCAGGCGTACGGCGACTACGAGTCGATGATGGAGCTCGTGCAGTCGATGATCTGCCACATTGCCGACCAGATCCACGGCGCCTACAAAATCGAGCACAAGGACGCCGAGGGGAATGTCACCAAGACCATCGATCTCTCCCCCCCGTGGCGCCGGGCCCGCTACAAGGACCTGGTGCGCGAGAAGGCCGGTGCCGACTGGTTTGAGCTCTCCCCGCCTGAGCGGCGGGCGCGGGCGGTTTCGTTGGGGGCGGAGATCGGCAAGGAGTATGAGGATTTCGAGGTCACCGGGGCCGTGTTTGAGAAGCTGATCGAGCCGACGCTGATCCAGCCGACTTTTGTCACCCACCTGCCGAAGGAGCTTGTTCCCCTGGCGAAGCTTTCCCCCGACGATCCCTCGACCGTCGAGGTCTTCGAGTGCTGCATCAACGGGCAGGAGATCGCCCCGGCCTACACGGAGCAGAACGACCCGATCGAACAGCGGGAGCGTCTCCAGCACCAGGCCGGAGGTGAGCAGCAGAAGCTGGATGAGGATTTTCTGGTGGCCCTCGAGCATGGGATGCCACCGGCTGGCGGGCTCGGGCTGGGGATCGACCGGCTCTGCATGATGCTCCTCGGCCAGGAGAGCATTCGCGATGTCATCCTCTTTCCGCAGATGAAGCCGAAGTAAGCCCGGGATCAGTCCCGTCGCACCGGGGCGGGGCGGGGCAGGGGTGAAGGGCTGCCGTTCTCAACCCATTGGCACGGATGCCGATATAGGACAACGGAATGACGAACTGTGCGGCCCAACCCGGGTCCCTGGCGGGCAGCCGCGGGCCTTGGATTCGAAAGCGATCATGCCCGACACGCTGATCGCGGAGGATCTCGTGAAGCGGTTCGGCGACTTCACCGCCGTCGACCGCGTGGGCCTTTCCGTCGCCCCCGGCGAGGTGGTCGGGCTCCTCGGGCCGAACGGCGCCGGCAAGACGACCACCCTCCGGATGCTGGCCGGGATCCTCTCCCCCACCTCCGGGAGCGTCCGTGTGGCGGGCCGCGACCTCCAGTCCGATCCCCTCGCGACGAAGCGCCAGATCGGATTCCTCTCCGGCGACACGCAGCTCTACCGGAGGCTCTCCCCGCG
>DMJJ01000228.1:5412-8450 GCA_003452185.1 Verrucomicrobiales bacterium
AGGAGCTGATCGCCCAGCTCGACATGGGCTCGTTTGCCGACCGGCCCTGCGGTGCCCTCTCCTCCGGACAAAAGCAGCGCGCCAACATCGCCCGGGCCTTCCTTCACGACCCCGAGCTCCTGATCCTGGACGAGCCGACGGCGACGCTCGATGTCTGGAGCGGCCAGTTCATCGTGGAGGCGATCCGGCGCGAGCGGGCCCGAGGGCGTGCCATTCTGTTTTCAACCCACATCATGAGCGAGGTGGAGTACCTGTGCGACCGGATCTACCTGGTGCACGGGGGACGCATCGTGGAGCAGGGCAGGCTGGGGGAGATTCTCCAGAGGTCCGGGTGCTCAAACCTGACCGACGCCTTCCTTCAACAGGCCCGGAAGCTCGAGACCCCGCGGGAGGTCGGTTCCGCATGATTCGCTGGCATCTGGTCACGACCCTCTTCCGGAAGGAGATCACCGAGACCCTGCGGGATCGGAGAACCCTCCTCATGGCCGTCGGCCTGCCGGTGCTGCTCTATCCCCTCATCGCCATGGCGCTGACCAAGCTCCAGGAATCGCGTGCGGAGGGGCAGGAAGCCACCCCTTCCCGCGTGGCCCTGTGGGGGGAGTTCCCCGAGGACCTTCGTCGCGAGCTGGGGAAGACCAACCGGTTTGCGCTCCTCCAGTGGGGGTCGATCACCCCGGAGCAGAAGGGGCGCCTGCAGTCGGGTGAAACCCCACCTCTCCCCCCCCTGCCGGTCAAGCGGGAGAAGGGGGCGGGGGGAAAACCACCGGCCCCGCGCCGGGAGGCGGCCCCCGAGCATCCTCTGGTGCTTGAGGCCCGTCGCGTGCTCTCGGAGCGATCCCTCGACGCGGTGCTTCTGGCCTGGCCCGGGTTCCAGCCGACGCTCGGCACCGGGGGGCTCGCGCAGGTCTACATCCTTTACGATTCCGTGCGGGACAGCTCGCGCCAGGCAATGGATCGACTCGAGGAATCGCTCGAGCGCTTTCGGAAACTCCAGGTGGAACGTCGCGAGACCGACCGCGGCCTGCCCGCCGGGTTCGCGCGGGCGGTTGCCATCGAGGATCGGAACGTCGCCCCGCAGGAGCGCCAGGTGGGTCGGTTTCTCGGGGCCTTCCTCCCCTTCCTGCTCATCGTCCTCAGCGCCTCGGGCGGGCTCTACGCCACGATCGACCTGACGGCCGGGGAGAAGGAGCGAAACACCCTCCAGACCCTCCTCTGCGCCCCGATGACGAGCCTCGAGATCATCTCGGGCAAATTCCTGGCCGCCTGGGTGATCGTGCTCCTGACGACGCTGGCCAACCTCCTCAGCATGGCGGCCACGTTCGCCCGGATCCTCTCGTCCGCCGGAGGGTTTGAAACCCCGGCGAGCAGCTACCTCCTCGCCTTCGTGGTTCTGTTGCCCGCCACCTTCACGCTCACCGCCCTGTTCCTCGCGGTGGCCGTGTTTGCCCGGGACTTCAAGGATGGGCAGAACCTCCTCACCCCGATGTTCATGATCCTGACGCTCCCGCTCGGGGCGACCACCCTCCCGGACATCGAGCTCAACGCCTGGACGGCCTTCGTCCCGCTGGTCAACATCGCCCTCCTGATCAAGGGGGTCTTCCTCGCGGAGGCCAAGGCCGATCTTGTCTTCCTCACGCTGCTCTCCTCGGCCGTGTATGCGGGGCTGGCCCTGCTCCTGGCCGCCCGGGTCTTCCAGCAGGAGCAGGTGCTCCTGGGGGGACGCGACTCCTGGCGGAGCCTGCTGCACATGGCCCCGACCCGGCGCCCGGTGCCGACGGCCTCCTTCTCCCTCACGGCCTTCGCCCTCGTGTTCGTGCTCGTGTTCTACGCGAGTCACCTCCTCCAGGGGAGAAGCACGGTGGTGATGATTCTCGGGACCCAGCTTGGCTTTTTCCTGCTCCCGAACATCCTCATCGGGTGGCGGTGGGGATTCTCCTGGACGGAGACCTACCAGTTTCGGAAGCCCTCGGCGCAGGCGATCCTGGGTGCGGTCCTGATCGGGCTCTCGGCCTGGGGGGTCACGGCCGGGATCGTCACGCGGGTCTTCCCCCCGCCGGAGACCTTCACCAAGGCGCTCGAGAAGGTGCTGCTCTTCGAGGGGCAGAACCTTCCCCTCTGGGTCGTGTGGCTGGTGCTGGGGGTGACTCCGGCGGTCTGCGAGGAGCTCTTTTTCCGCGGGCTGGTGATGGCCGGTTTCCGACGGCTTGGGATGTGGCCCGCCCTCGTGCTCTCCTCGTTGCTCTTTGCGGTGGCCCACTCCTCGATCTACCGGCTGCTGCCGACTTTCGCCCTCGGAATGATCATCGGCTACTGCACGTGGAACTCCCGGTCGATGATCACCGGGATGGTGATCCACTCGATCAACAACAGCCTGTTGGTGACATTCCTCCACATGCCGGAGCTGGCGAAGAGGTTCGGCTTCGACGAGATGGCCACCGTTCCCTGGTCGCTGACGCTTGTGACCCTGGCGTCCACGGTGCTGGGGGTCTGGCTCGTGCGGCGTGGGAGCCGGGGGTTGGTCTCTCCGCCCGGGTGACCCGGCGGGCCTCGGCGGGCACCCCCGTCCCGGGCCGCGTTCCCACTTCCCTCCCCCGTCGGCCGCCCGATGCAGGCGCGGTTTTCGCCTTTCCCATCCTGCCGCTCCCCCTACGCTCCTCTCTCAACGATGCACCCCGCCCACCCGTTCGCTCGCCTCTGCTCCGCTGTGCGGATTCTCGTCGCGATCCTTCCCCTCCTCCTGGTTCCCGCCCCCTGCCCGGGAGCGGCACCCGGCGTCCGGGAGATTGTCGCCGATCTCTCGCTTGACCCCGCCGCCCCGCTCGCTGCCCACCTGGTGGTGCGAGCCAGCCACATCACAATCGATGGGCACGGGGCCCTCCTCGACGGGGGGGGGCTCCCGGGCGACCCCGCCTCGCTTGAGCGGATGGGGGTGGGAATCCTCATCGAGGGGTGTTCCGACGTCACGGTTCGCAACCTCCGGGTTCGCGGGTTTGCCACAGGCCTCGTGGCCCGGGGTTGCACCGGGCTCCGGCTTGAGG
>DMJJ01000107.1 GCA_003452185.1 Verrucomicrobiales bacterium
CCGGCTGGCTCGTGGAGCGTCCGCCATGTGGGGGCGGAACATGGATTGCTGCATCTCAGGAGTCACGGTGCGGCACCGCATGGATGGGGTCATCCGGTGTACCGGAATGGCGCCGGGGTGTCCCGGGGTTGGGCGACCGGCCGCGGCGCATTCAGCGGCCTGCGGGGTGGGCCGATGGAAGTGGGACGGTGGGCGGTGGGGTGGGACTCTGACGAGGGGATCCACCCCCGCGACAGCCCCAACAGAAGACCTTTATGGGTAGCCTGATAATGACTCCGGGTCCCGGGGAGCGGCTTGTCCGCTTCGTTGGCGATCAGATCCAGTTCACTCTTCGCCGGTCCGAGGGGGACCCGCTTCCGCCGGGATGGAAAGCCCATCTGCGGACCAACATCGGGCGTGCCGCCCGCGTGCGGGAGGAGATTCTGCGGGCCCACTTTCATCAGGTACCGCCCGCGGGCAACGCTTGGCACGACATTCCGCTGGAGGCGGGGGCTGGGGGGTGGTCGATCAACCTTGCGTTGACGGAAGTCGGCTTTTTCCGGGCGAAGGCGTACGTCACGGACGCCGGGGGAAGCCAGCACTGGCCCGAGGGGGCTGATTTTGGCCTGAGCGTGCATCCCGACCTGGCCCGCACGGCGAACAGCATCTATTGCGCCTTCACCCGTCAGTTTGGCGAGAGCCGCCGGCTGGCCACCGCCCGGGATGAGGGGCTGGAGCTCCAGCTGAAGGAACTCGACAGCCGCGGCTACTCGGTGATCCCCCCCTCGGGAAAGCTGCGCGACCTGACCCGCCAGCTGCCGCATATTTTTCAGACCCTCGGATTCCGGGTCCTCCACCTGCTGCCGGTCAACCCGACCCCCACGACCTTTGCCCGCTACGGCCGGTATGGGAGCCCGTACGCCTGCCAGGACCTGCTGGCCATCGATCCCGCTCTGGTGGAGTTCGACCGCCGGACCACGGGAGTCGACCAGTTCCGCGAGCTGACCTACGGGGTGCACGAGCTCGGGGGCCGGGTGTTCCTCGACGTCGTGGTCAACCACACCGGCTGGGGGGCAACCCTCCAGGAACAGCATCCTGAGTGGTACCTGCGGTCGCCCGACGGGGGCTTCGTCTCCCCGGGGGCCTGGGGTGTGACCTGGGAGGACCTGGCGGAGCTGGAGCACAAGCACCCGGAGCTCTGGGTCCGGATCGCCGAGGTGTTCATCACCTGGTGTCGTCGGGGTGTCGATGGCTTTCGGTGCGATGCGGGCTACAAGGTGCCGCTCGCCGCGTGGCAATACATCACCTCGCGGGTGCGACAGGAGTTCCCCAACACGGTCTTCCTGCTCGAGGGGCTTGGCGGCCCCTGGACCACCACCGAGGAGTTGGTCACCGAGGGGGGGATGCAGTGGGCCTACTCCGAGCTCTTCCAGAACCACTCGGGACGCGAGGTCTCGGGCTACCTCGATTACTCCCTCCGGCAGAGCGAGCGGGTGGGGCTCTATGTCCACTACAGCGAAACCCACGACAATAACCGACTGGCGGCCACGAGCCGCACCTGGTCGCTCCTGAGGAACCACCTCTGCGCCCTCACCAGCGTGAGCGGCGGCTTCGGGATCACGGGCGGGGTGGAGTGGTTGGCGGCCGAGAAGATCAATGTCCACCAGTGTGGCGGGCTCAACTGGGACGCCCCCGAGAACATCCTCTCCACCCTGGCGCACCTCAACCAGCTGCTCTCGACCCACCCGAGCTTCTTCGACGGGGCGGTCTTGGAGCGGCTGAGTCCGGACGACTCGGCGGTGTACGCGCTGGCGCGCACCTCCGCCTCGGGGGAGGACCGTGTTCTGGTGCTCGTCAACACGGACGTCTACCACGAGAGGCACTTTGTCCTGAGCCGTGAGAAGTATCTCGAGCTGGGGGAGCCCCGGTTCGAGCTGGCGGGGCATGCCCGGCCGGCGATCGATGAGCCGCTGCCGGGAGAGGTCCGCTTCACCCTGCTCCCCGCGGGGTGCCTCTGCCTCTCGGGGGTCAAGGAACCGCGCGGGTTGCGGGGAGAGCCCTACCGCGAGGCGCGCGCCCGGGCCGCCTGGGCCTTGCAGGCCCTGGCCCGCATCCGGCCGAGCGAGCAGCTCGGGGCCCATGACTGGCAGGCCCTGGCCCGCGAGGTGGATGAGGATTGCGCCGGGGTGCTGTCCGCAGCCGTGACCGCGGATCCCGCCCTGCTGAGATCAGACCTGGTCGCCGCGCTCCGTGCCGCCCGACACCGGGGCGGGTTCCCCTCCATCGTGGAATGGACCCGGGCGGACGCCTCGCGTGTGACGATCGTCCCGCCCCGGCACTGGCTCCTCCTCCGGGATGAGCGCCCGTTCCGCGCCTGCCTCCAGGGGGAGGCGGGCCGCCATCCCCAGCACGTGGAGTCCGTGCCCACGAGCAAGGGTTACATCGCCTCGTTCTACCACGACGGGCAGGGGGAGCAGGAGATCTCCCTCTCGGTGGAGCGGTACGCCGAGACCGACCGCCAGGTGTCAGCCCGCCTCCGATGGCTGCCCGAGCACGCCGCCTTCAGCCCCACGGGAGTGACCCACCGGGAGGACCTCGTCCTGCTGACCAACGGGCGCGGCGCCATGTCGCGGATCGCCGTCGACCTCGGCCGCGTTCGCTCCAAGTACGACTGCGTCCTGGGGGCCAACCTCCATCCCTCGCTTCCGGTCGACCGTCACGTGTTCGTCAAGCGGGTGCGGCTCTGGGTCGTGGCCGACGGGTTTATCAGCCCGCTTGGGGCCGACTGCCTGGTCGACTTCTACGCCGGCCCCCCGGCACGGTGGCGCTTCGACATCAACGCCGGGGATGGCCGCAAGGTCCGCCTCGATCTTGAGGCCGACATGCTCGAGGGCCGGAACACGGTGGTCTACCGGCTCGTCCGCCAGCCCCTGGGTGCCGCCGAGGCGCGGCATCCGATCCCCTCGGGATGCGAGATCAGCGTCACCGTGCGGGTCGACCTCGAGGACCGGAACTTTCACTGGGAGACAAAGCGCAACCCCGGGGCGGAGGAGCATTTTCTCACCC
>DMJJ01000371.1 GCA_003452185.1 Verrucomicrobiales bacterium
TGTCCATCATGCCGGGCATGGAATCGCGCGCACCCGACCGGACCGCCACCAGGAGGGGCATCCCGGCCTTGTTGCCGAACTTGGTCCCCATGATGGTTTCCATGTTCGCGACCCCCTTCTCCATCTGGCCCTGGAGTTCCTTGGGGTAGGTCCGCTTGTTGGCGTAAAAGTACGTGCAGACGTCCGTCGTGATCGTGAATCCCGGAGGCACCGGAAGGCCGATGCGGGTCATCTCCGCAAGGTTCGCTCCCTTGCCGCCCAGGAGGGCTTTCATGGATCCGTCACCATCGGCCTTCTTGTTGCCGAAAGTGTACACGTATTTCGCCGATTTCGACGCCTTGGCCGCCTTGGCAGGCTTGGCCGCTTTCTTTGATTTCGCCATAAATCTAATGAGTCTGGGTCAATGCTGGTCTGGTTCCGTCGGTAAAGTCCGAGAAAAACGAGCCGCGAAGCTAACAAAGGGGGAGGGGGAGTCAACGGCGCAGTTGCCCCGGGGCGAAAAGAGCCCGCCTGCCCGATGGCTGAGTCGGGCTCATGGGGGTCATAAGAGGGAATGGTTTTCCGGCGCAGGGATGGGAGATTCTCGGGCAACAAAGCGCTGGAGCCGTGGGGAGGTAGGCGGCATGATCGGGGCGTTATGCCGCAGGTGCCGATCATCATGCCCCAGCTCGGGGAGTCCATTGCGGAAGCCACCGTGGTCAGCGTGCTGGTGGCCCCTGGCGACCAGGTCACGGCGGGGCAGGATGTGATCGAGGTGGAGACCAACAAGGCGACGATGAATGTTGCCTCCCCATGTCCCGGCAAGGTGGTGCAAGTCTCTGTGAGCGTGGGGGAGAGTTACCCCGTCGGGACCACCCTCGGGCAGTTGGAGGTGTCGGAATCGGAGGCGGATCGCCTCGGATTGAAGGGCCGCAACGGCTCGGGCTCGGGCTCCGGTTCGGCCCCCACGAGGCAGGAGCCCCGGTCGGGCGAGACTCCGGCGGCGCGGGTCTCCGTTCAGCCCACCGTCCGGGGGCTTCCCGTGCCGGCAAGTGCCGGGGGGGCCAGCTACATGTCGCCACGACTCAAGGCCCGAATGGCTGAACTGGGTCTGCATGCCGCCGACCTGGCCGGGGTGGCGGGAAGCGGCGCCGCGGGCCGGGTTACCATCGAGGATTTTGAGAAATTCATCGCCCAGCTTGAACAACTCCAGGTCAGCCCGGCTTCGAGCATGCGGGTGGCGGTGGCGGACGCGATGCGCCGGAGCTGGACGCGCCCCCTGGCGACGGTCGCCCTTCCGGTCAACCTGGACCCCCTCCTGAGCCATCGAAGGGGATGCGACCCGAAGCCCGGACCGGCACTCTATGCCATGCGGGCCCTGGCCCTTGCGCTGGCGGAGAACACGGCCCCGGCAGGGCGGCTGGTCGGAACGCGGATCGTCCACCCCGCGAGCATCGACGTCGGCTTCGCCGTGGAAGCCGAGGATGGGGTGCTGGTTCCCGTGATGCGGCAGGCGGATCGGCGGCCGCTGCGCGACATGGTCGTCCGTTACAATGAGCTGGTGGACCTGGCCAGGCAGCGGCGACTTCCCCCGGATGCCACCGGGCAATCGATCGCAACCGTCACCAACTTCGGAACCTTCGGGC
Source organism: Verrucomicrobiales bacterium (assembly GCA_003452185.1). Lineage (GTDB taxonomy): Bacteria > Verrucomicrobiota > Verrucomicrobiia > Limisphaerales > UBA11320 > UBA11320. Next base: position 1,626 of record DMJJ01000371.1, read on the forward strand.
TGACGTGGGCAACGCCGATTCCCCTTCCGGAGCAGACCCTGGTCCTCGGGATGGGGGCGGGGAGGAAGGTTCCCTCCTGGGATGAACAGCGCCAGGCGTTCCTCCCGATCATGGAGGCGAACCTGACCCTGAGCTTCGACCACCGGGTTCTGGATGGGGGTGCCGCAGGGCGCCTGCTTTCGCGGATCGCGGGGCTTCTTCAGCAGCCGGAGTCGCTCTGACAAGCCGGGGAGGAAGCTACAGGGACCCGGGTTCCCGGACGCCCGCCCCGGTGCGGTGCTCAAGCGAATCCCCCAGCTCGGCCCGCGCCTTCTCCGCCTCCCGCTGCAGTCGCTCCAGGACATCCGGATGGCGCGCCGCGATGTTTCGTCGCTCCCCGGGATCGCTCGTCACGTCGTAGAGCTCAAGCCCCACGGGGAGCCGCTGATGGGGGTGGGGACGTCCCCCCAGGCCGCCAGGCCGCCCGTTCATCACCAGGGCGGTGTGCGGAAAGTGGAGCTTCCACCGGCCCGCCCGCATCGCCTGGAGCTGGCCCGTCTCGTAATAGAAGAAATAGGCCTCTTGCGGGGAGCGGGCTTCCGGGTCGCCGTGGATCAGCGGCCACGCATCCCGCCCGTCAATGGGGAGGGAGGGGGGCTGCGACTGGGTAACCCGGGCCACGGTGGGGAGCAGGTCGATGGTCATCAGCGGCTCGGCGCAGGTGCGTCCCTCGGGGATATGGCCGGGCCAGCTCATGACGCACGGGACCCGGACGCCCCCCTCGAAGACCGACGCCTTTCCCTCCCGGAGCGGACCGGCGGAGCCTGCATGGTTGCCGTAGGCGTGCCACGGCCCGTTGTCTGACGTGAAGATGATCCACGTTTGCTCCACCAGCCCATGCCGCTTCAAGGCCTCGAGGATCCTGCCGACCGACCAGTCGATTTCCTCGATCACGTCGCCGTAGAGGCCCCCTTGGGAATGTCCCTCGAACTCGGGGCTGACGAACAGCGGCACGTGGGGCATTGAGTGGGCCAGGTACAGGAAGAACGGCTCCCCATGGTGGCGATCGATGAACGAGACGGCTCTTTCGGTGTAGCGACGGGTGAGAAACCGCTGGTCGGGCATGGTTTCAATGACCCGGTCCCCCTCAATGAGCGGCAACGGGGGGTAGTCGCCGGGCTTGGCCGTGGGATGGTTGGGCCACATGTCGTTCGAGTACGGGAGTCCCAGATACTCGTCGAACCCGTGGTGCGTCGGGAGGAAGGGTTCGGGGCGACCGAGGTGCCATTTCCCGAAGAGGGCCGTGGCGTAGCCACGCGACTTGAGCATGCGGGCCAGGGTCCACTCGTTGGTGCTGAGGCCGGTCTTCGCAGAGGGGCCGAGTGCCCCGTGGATGCCGATCCGGTTGGGGTAGCAGCCGGTCATGAGCGCCGCACGCGACGCGGAGCAGACGGGCTGGGCCACGTAAAAGCTGGTGAACCGGGTGCCGGCCCGCGCCAGGGAATCGATGGAGGGGGTGCGGATGCCCCGGGCGCCGAAACAGCCGATATCCCCGTAGCCAAGGTCGTCGCAGAAGATCACCACAAGGTTTGGCCGGGCGGCCTCGCCCCCCCGCGGCTCCCCCCTCAACAGGGGGAGTTGTGCGAGCACCAGCAGGAAGAGCAGGGGGATCGTGAGGGCGGGGTGCCGCCGGCGAGTGTGCATGCGGGGGGGAGGTTACCGGCTCGGCGGCCGGGAAGACAATGCGGAGATGCGCGTTGTCTCCGGTGGAGATTCCGGCTACATCCTCCGGAGTCGCGGGTGGCGGGAAACCCCGTTCCTGCGCGAAGCAACCTGTGCCGAAAAGAAACACATCCCCCTCCGAGGGCGAGCTCCCCGTCGATGCGCCGGAACGTCGCCGTCTTCCCCCAATCCTGCGCCGTGCCTGGTATGGGTTGAACCAGGCCTTCCGACGCCGGATCGCCCACCTGGAAATCACCCCGGACCAGTTCACGGTCATGCGAATCCTGCGCGAGGTCGAGGGGTTGACCCAGAGGCAGCTCACCCAGCTCATGAGCAGCGATCCGAACACGGTGGCCTCCCTCCTCGAGCGGATGGAGCGGGCGGGGCTCGTGGAGCGGCGGCCCCACGCCCGGGACCGTCGAGCCCACCATGTCGAGCTCAAGCCCCCGGGGCATCGAAAGTATGAGCTCGCGAGGGAGATCGCGGTGGCGCTCCAGACCGAGGTTTTATCGGCGATCCCGGCCGGGGAGCGCGAGGGGTTCCTGGCCAATCTCGCAAGCGTGGCGGACGCCTGCCGGTCGGCGGCGGACGAGCGGCCCTCGGGCTAGGGGCCCGGCGGTCCCTGGGTGTCCCGGGCCGGATCAGCGTCGTCCGTCGTACCAGACAAAGCACCGTTCCCGGTCCCTCAGGCTTCCCCCGCGGGAACGGATCATCTGCCAGAGGAACCGCAGGTGCTCCCGCTTGGTGTAGAGGCTGAGCTTGCGGGCCGAGGTCGGCATCGGGTGGCGGTGGAGGATGAGGAACTCGCGCCCCTGCGCGCGGGCGAGGACGTTGAGACGTTTCGAAAGCTCGATCTCCTCGGAGACATAGAGTTCCTGGTGGAATCCCCCGACGGCGCGGAACGCCGCCGCCTCGACAAAGATGAACGATCCCGCCGCCCAGCGACGGAAACGGCTCACGCGATTCCAGCCCCACGTCATGAAGCGGGCGATCCTCTCCTCGGTTTCCATCCGGAGGGTGGATCCCCCCCCCAGGATCCGGCCGGAATCGATCGCGCGGCGCATCGCCTCCAACAGCCCGGCAGAGGGGCGTGAGTCGGCATCGACGAACAGAAGCCATTCCCCGACCGCGGCACCCGCCCCGGCGTTGCGGGCCCGCCCGATCTGGTTCACCGGCTCAAACACGACGCGGGCCCCCGCCGCCCGGGCGATGTCGGGAGTCCGGTCGGTGGAGTTGTTGTTGCAGACGACGAGTTCCCATCCCCACCCAGCGGCATCGAATGCGGCGCGGCCCGCCGCCTGGATCGAGGCCAGGGTTTCCCCGAGCAGCTTCTCCTCATTGAAGGCGGGGACCACCACCGAGAGTTTCAGCGGCGTCGGGGGGGCGGTGGAAGGGGGATTCAAGGGGTGTCAGAGCCTCAGGAAGATCTTCCTTCGGTACATCCAAAGGAGAATCAGCCACAGGACAAGGAGGGCCGCGGCTCCGTGCACCATCGGAGCGTACGGAGCCCCCAGGAGGCTAAAGGCCTTTTCCCCCAGATGGGTCTTCAGCGCGCGGTGGATGAAGCCTCCGAAGAGGTGGTCCATGCAGTAGGCGGCGATGGAGTTCATCCCGATGACCGTGAGCGGGAACACCCAGCGACGTCCCGGGCCAATGTCCACCAGCGAGTAGAACCCAGCGAGGAACAGGAAGCACCATCCGCCGCTGTAAAGGGTCCAGGCCGGGGTCCAGATCCGTTTCACGTTCGGGCAGACCCCGGTGGCGTCGAGCAGCCAGCCCGCCGCAAGGCAGCCGGCTCCCGCGATCAGGAGGCGGCGGACGCGATCCCGCGGCCCGAGCCCGGTGGATCGGAGCCACCCGCCGGCGATGAGCCCCAGGAGCATGGTTCCGAGGGTCGGGATGAAGCTAAGGGTCGAGTATCCTCCGCCGTTGAAGAGAAACGGCTTTTCCCGCGGAAGAAGGTTGAGGAACCACCGGTCAAAGGCCCACGCCGCGTTCGTATTCTTGTTCCAATGGGCGGCGAACCCCTGGAGGTTTCCAGGCCAGTCCGGGGTGACCCCCGTCTGCGACCAGTCGAACCCCGGTCCAGGGAGGGGGTAGAGGGCGAACAGCAGCCAGTAGCCGACGAGGATGCCGGCCAGGCTGATCCACTGGGTGCGGACCGAGCGGGTCCCCAGGAGGAAGAGAAACGTGTAGCCCATCCCGATTTGGGAGAGGGTGTCCTCGAAGGTGAAGTTGGTTTGGGCGCGGCCGGTGGAACGGAGGAAAACCCCGAGGAACGTCAGCGCCACGGAGCGCCAGAGGGCGTGCCCAAGCATCCGGCCCCAGGATTCCCCCCGAGCCGTGCGACTGGCGACGGAGAAGGCCAGGGCCGTGCCGACGAGGAACGAGAAGCTCGGCTGGATCAGGTCATGGAGCACGCAACCGACCCATTGGACATGGCTCTGATGGTGGTCGAGGAACTGCCAGAGGGAGCTTTGGGGGAGATTCTCCGCGACCCGGCCGAAGGCAAACGCCTCGCCCATCATCAGGAACATCACGAAGCCCCGGTAGGCGTCGATGGAGCCGAGGCGGGGACCTGCCGGCTTTGAAGCGGTGGTGAGGCCGGCGGCATCGGCTGTTGCAACAGGGTTCATGGGCGTGTCCGACTGGCGATGGTCGACACTCTCCCCCAGGGGGTGGCGGAAGACAAGGGGGTTTCGCGGTCACGCGCCACTTCCGATCCCTCCCGACGCCCCTTCGAGCCGAACCGCTCCCGGCTCGGGTCTTCGCGGGGGGATGTGGGCCAGAATGGAAACGTGCCCGCGTCCCCGGGGCCCCCCGGGAGCCGGGTCGCCGCAGGGGTGAATCAACAGGTGCAGGGGGAGGAGCGGGGGTATAGGGTGCGGCTCCATGACAACGTTCCTGATCAAACTGGCGATCGCGCTCGGCACCGGGGTCGTGATCCTCGCGCTGCTATGAATCCGTTTCGCGGCTGGCGGGATCCTCTTTGCCGGGCGGGGTGTGCTGCGTACCTCATCAATCGCTTTTGCCTGAAACCGGTGCTCCCCCTGCCGTTCCTTCACTCCCACTTCAACGACTTGCTCCTCATCCCGTGCGCCCTGCCGATCCTGCTTTCGGTCCACGAGCGGCTTGGGTTGCGTCCCAGGGGAGGGGTGCCGACCTGGCCTGAATTCCTGGGACACTGGGCGCTTTGGTCGGTGCTGTTTGAATGGGTGGGGCCGAGGCTCTTTGTGCATGCCACGGGGGATCCGCTCGATGTGGTGGCCTATGGGGTTGGAGGCCTCGTCTCGATGCTCTGGTGGAGACGCCCCGTTCGATGGTCCCGATTCCCGCTTGCGCGCGCGGGATCGGCTTCCCATACTCGCACCCCTGTTTCTTAACACTTTATGAGCAATTCTCCCATCCGCGTCGCGGTGACCGGTGCTGCCGGTCAGATTGGCTACTCACTCCTGTTTCGCATCGCCTCGGGTGCGATGTTCGGCCCGAACCAGCC
>DMJJ01000363.1 GCA_003452185.1 Verrucomicrobiales bacterium
ACTTTGGGAACCGTATCAGGCGCGGACTGAGAAGGGTTCCTATACGGAGGGCTCCCGAATGGGGATCGGTGGGGAGCACCAGGGGCGGCCTTCGAAAAGGGAAACATCTGAGGGGGTCTCTTCCGCCTCGTCTCCTGCAGTCCGCGTTCACCGCATCTCCGCGTCACTGCGTTTCCAATGCGAAGAGCGCGAGTCGACCGCAGCCCAAACCAACTCCCCTGCCAGCCGGCGCTCCCGTTGGGTTCACCCCGCCCGATCAGACCCCCGACGGGCGGAAGAGGCGGAGCGAGATCGCCAGCAGGAGCCCCAACCCCGCCAACACCCCGATTCGGCCCCACCCCGAGGCCGCAGCCACAGGGGTCGCCCGGATCCCGATGTGCAGGTCGGTGAAGGCATCCATCTGCAGCGATCGCGTGAAGGTCAGGAGCCGCCCCTGCTCGGGAACCGAGGCCCGGATCGCCGCCGGGTTCGCCGCGACGGCCTCCTGCTGCTGGATCAACCGCTCGACCAGCTTCGACTGAACGGCGTTCTCCTCGGCGCTGTTCCGCTCAATCAGCTGCTTCGCCTCCTGCTGCGTGTACGACGGCGCGGTCCCATCCCTCAACGTCCTCGGGGCCGCCGCCAGCCCGCCGCTCTCCCCCGCCACACGGGCCTGGCGGACGTTCAGCCCGACGATCGCCTGCTGCATCTTCAGGTTGTGCAGTTGCACGCGGGCATCCTCGTTGAACGCCGCATCGTGCTGCGACATCCCGTAGGCCGACTCAAACGCCCGGCGCGCCTGCTCCGGATCCCCCTTCTCCAGGAGCGAATTTCCAAGCGACAGGAACCGCTCCGCCTCGCGGCTCTTCTCCTTCTGGAGGGTGATCTCCCCGCGCAGATACCCCTCCGAGTCGACGGAGGCCGGCCTCACCAGATGGCCCGGATCCTGAAGTTGCAGGGTGCCGCTCCAGTCCCGGAGCTTCCAGGAGTCCTTCAGGAAGACCCTCCACGTGATGTTCTCCAGCGGGAGGTCGAACCGCGGCCCGAGGAGCGAGAGATCCAGGGCCCGGGAGGTGGCGCTTCCCGCGGGGCTCGAATAGAACACTTCCACCACCACCGGGTCCCCCCCGCGGGAATGCTGCTCCAGGGGGATGAGGATCTGGTCCTTCTCCGTCCAGGACCAGACGCTGTTCTGGTTCACAAACGCGAACCAGAACCGCCCCGTCGGCGGGAGGGTCATCCGGAGGAGCTGCTTGTCGCCGGGGAGCAGGGAGAGCTTCACCTGCGTGAGCGTCATCCCGTCGTCCGCGATCACCGAGGTCAGGGTCACGTCGTTGACCCGGGCCGGAAGCAGGCGCGCCGCCTCATGCCGCTGGAGCTGCACGGGAAGCCGGAACGCCGGCTCCACGAGCCGGAAGGTGTACGTGGCGGCTGAGGCCGAGGCATCCTGCTGGAGGAGCCTCGGGATCGACTGCCATTCGGCCACCTGGAGCGATGCTGGGAGGGTGTCCACTCTCACCTCCAGCCGCCCCTCGGACTGCAGGCTCACGAACCCCCGCTGGAGGTTCACCCCCTGCGCCTCGATGCCGGTGATGACCGCCTCCGCGGCCCGCTCGGCCAGCGGCAGGGTGCAGGTCGCCTGGAGCAGGAGCTTCCCGATCGCCCTTCGGCTGAGCTTGATCTCCCAGTCCCCGGGGGCATCCCCCGGCTGGCCTGTCGCCTGCCGGAAATCGGCCACGAGCTCCCCCTTGAACCGGACTCCATCAGCCGCCGGCGGCAGGTGGACCCGGAGGCTCTTCACGCCCGAGTTGTCGATGTCGTACTGCAGGTTGGCCGTCAGGGTGATGAACGCTTCCCCCACCTTCACATGCTGGAGGCTGGTGACCTGGGTCCAGGCTTCCACACGCTCCACCTCCAGGGCGAGGCGCCACCCCGCCTGGAGAAGCCGGAAGGCGAGCACCCCCTTCTGGCGGAGACCGGCCTTCGCCGGGTCGAGCTGCGTCACCCCGTCGCGGGTCCCAACCTGAAGACGCATTCCCTGCTCAGGGACGATCGAGAGCTGCCCCCGCTGCTTCGCCGCCTCGCGGATCTCAATCCGTGGAACCTCCCACGCCGCCGCGGAGCGAAGCCCCGACCCGGCCAGCGTCAGCATGAACTGCTGCTGCCCCTCGGTCTTGGTCTTGAGATGCAGGGTGACCACCCGGCCGGTGTCGGTCTTGAGCTCGGTCCAGTGGCTCAACGCCCCGCCGCTGATCGTCTCCACGTCGAGGCCGGCCGGCAGGGGGAAGCTCAGCTTGAAGATCCCCGCCCGCGCGATCGCCACATCAAGCCCGACCGCGAGCACCACCCGGTCCTCCCCCAGCGAGAGGGTCTGCTGCGACTCGATCCGCACGTCGGCCTCCACCGGGGAGGCCTTGATCACGAGCGACCCCCGGGGGTCGGAATACCGAAACGCCCTCCGGAGGGTGAGTCCCGGGGAGCGCCCTCGCACCCCGTCGAGCAGCCCGGCGGGAAAGTCCTCCAGGTTGATCCCCGAGAGCGGCCCGGCCTGCACGTCGTCGAGCTGCACCTCGGACCCCGTCGCCACCCCCACCAGGCCCACCTCCCCGGCAGCGAGGGAGACCGCGAGAAGCCCCGCCCCCTGCTCCAGCGGCAGGGGCCCGGTGGCAATCTGCGACTTCACCCCCACGGTGAACGGCTTCGAGAGCCCCGGGCTCAGGGCGAGCCGGAGCTGACGCGACGCCGGGTCAAACCGCCAGGTGGAGAGCCCGGGGGCGGTCACATCCGTGATCGTCGCCCCGGCGGGCACCAGGAAGGCGAGCTCCGAGAGCTCCCCCTGGGCCGGACGGATCTGCGCCTGGTGGATCCCCTCAATGAGCCCGGGGCCCGGGATGTAAAGCTGGGACATCTCCACATAAAACACCGGCTTCTCGCGCCGGGTGTCGCGGGCCCTCGGACGCCACCCGATCCAGGCGTCGGACTCGGGCGACAGCACCACATCGAACACGGAGTTGGTTCCCCCCGACCCCTCCCGCCGCTCCCACGAGACGATCTGGGGCGAGGCGAGATCCACGTCCATGCCCGCGAGACGGAGGGTCGTCCGGTGCACCAGCGCCCGGGCCGAGGGGAGCACAAACCCCCGCTCCCCGGGCCCCCGGGAGGTGACCGGCACCTGATATTCGAGATGGGTCGTGACCAGCCCCGTGCGTCCCGCCACCAGCACGGCGCCGGGCTGCGTCTCCGGGCCGACATGCACCAGCCGCGTTCCCTCCTCCAGCGGATCGATCCGCGTGAGGATCCCCGGCGCGTGCACCACGGGGAGGGTCTCCCCCGAGCGGGCCTGCCATTGCACGGTGGCTCGGGCAAAGGCGAAGTCCCCCTCCACGCGAATCTCCTCCACCACGGTGTCGGCCGTCGTCCCCGGGGAGGGGGGTGCTGGGGGTGGGACCGGTGCGACGATTCCCTGCGACGCAGGGGGGGAATCGGCCCGCGCGGCCCCGCAGGCCAGCAAACCGAGGAGCCCCGCGACCAGGGCTGCAGTGGCGGCGGCTCCCGCCCCCCCGGAGGCCGTCGGCCCGGGGGTTCCCGCAGCCGTGGGGCGGGGCACGGTCAGCCAGCGTCGCAGGGCGGGGATGAATCCATGCAGCAGGAGAAAGAGCCACAGCACCCCAAAGAGCGCCGGCGCCCCGCCCGGGGCGCGCAGCGCAGCCCAGGCCGTGAGGGTCCATCCCCCCAGGATCCCCGAGGTTCGGAGCGTGGAGGGGCGCGACACGACAAGCCGTCCCCAGAGGACCATCGCGATCCCCGCAGGCCAGAGCACCAGGGTCCATCCCCAGGGGGTGGGCCGCAGCGGGGTGCTCGCAATCTCCATCGCGAGGGCCGAGTTCGCGGGCTGGATCGGCACCACGAACCGGAGCTGCGACGGGACGGGGGGCGTGGCTGCGAGGGCCAGGAGGGCGAACTGCGCCAGCATCGCGGAGACCGCCGCCGTCGCCCCCAGCGCCACGATTCCGCCCAGGAGGTGTCGCGCCGTGCGCCGTCGGACGCCAGCCCCGGTCGCGAGCCGCCACGTCCAGGCCGACACGGCCAGGAGCCCCAGGGCCACGAACGCCCCGCCGGCCGCCCGCCCCGGGGTGGCGAGTTGCACCAGCCGGAGCAGCCCGGCGAACCCCGATCCATCCCCCTCCCGGCTCTCCGGCGGGATCGGCCCGCTGCGGAACACCAGCCGTCGCGTCGCCTCGGGCTCCATCCGCCATTCCGAGAGAAGCACCGGGGCGCTCAGGCTCGGGGCCGCCACCGTCAGCCGGCCCGGTGAGCCCCCCTTGGATGCCACCTTCACCTGGAGGTCGTTCAACGCGTTCGGATCGGCCTGCTGCGGGAGCGGGATCAGGTTGGCACGCCCGTCCGTCACCGGCACCACCGGCGTCCCGTTCACCGTCACCGACCAGAGCTCCATCCCCTCGGGAAGCAGCAGCCTCAGGGTCGGGGTTCCCTTGTTCTTCACGAAGTAGTGCGCCTCGGTCACGATCTGCCCCTCCTTGGAGACCCGGGTGACGAGGGTCGCGCGGTCGACCACCTGCTTGACCGTCTCCCCCAGGGTGAGGGGGCGAAGCTGCAGCTGCAGGTCAAACGGACGGGCCGAGTAGCGATAGGCCGCCAGGATCGGAGCGTCGAAGAAGAGCCGGTACTCCGCCGGCACCTCGGCCGGCTCCAGCGGGGTGAGCCCCGCCGAGACGCTGGCCGGGGTGACCTGGAACTGGTGGGTGCTGACCACCACCGTGTGCCCCTGCTCGGCCTGCGCGTCCAGGGGCCTCGCCCCCGTGAACAGGAGGGTCTCCCCCTGCGGCTTGAACGGACGCTCATACGCGGCCAGGAGCGTGTACGTGCCCGAGACCGGCGTGTGGAGCTGGACCAGGTACCCCCCCTCGATCTTCTGCCAGTTGCGGATCTCCTTCCCCGTGAACTCCACGTTGAAGTACTCGTTCGAGAGCGCAATTTTGAGCGACGAGATCGGCGCCCCCGAGATCACGTAGTTCATCAGGCTGCTCCCGTAGGCGATTCCCTCCCCGACCGAGAAGAGGTGGAACACGTCGGCCTGGATCGACTGCGGGATCCGCTCGACGTTCACCGAGGCCTGCCACCCCGGGTCGTTGAGGCGAAAGGCCGACTGGAGCCCCGGGATCTTGCGCGGGAAGAAGGCCGTCGCGATCTCCGTCACCCCCTGGGTCGCCGCGGGGCTGAGCCGGAACCCCGCGTCGGCCGAGACGCCGACATGCCCCCGGACCGACTTGGCCTTCAGCACCTCGATCCGGGGAAGCCGCCACGAGGCCTCCCCCAGGGGGGAGTTCTTCTCCAGCCGGAGGCTCACCACCTGGCGGCCGCTGACCGGCGCCCCATACACAATCCTGAGCTGCGCCTCCGCCGGCGTCCCGCCGGCATCCGTGATGAAGGAGTCGGTCAGCCCCGAGGCGTTGATCCGGGCCATGGTGTAGCCAGTGGGAATCCGCAGGAAAAGCTCCCGAAGCGGGGCCTCCCGGACGTCGACCTCGAGGTCGGCATCCACCGAGAGCTCGGTCTCCCCAAGGTGGTAGGCGAGGATCTGCGACACCGAGAGCTCGGGCAGAATGTTGTCCGCCTGGATCCGAAGCTCATACTCGCCCCCGCTGAACCGGTAGGCGAAGGCCTGGGTCGACTGGGCCAGGAGCAGCGCCTTGGCGGCGTCGGTTTGCGGGAATTGCTCGGGCGGGATCTGCGACAGCCCGCTCGCCCCGAGCACCTCGAGTCGGACCGCCCCTTCATTCACCACGCGCAGCGACCCGCCAAACCGGATCGCCCCCTCGGGCCGCACCCGCACGGCATCGACCGCCTGCGGAAAGGCCCCCAGCGGGGTCTCCGTCTCCACTTGAAGCGAGAACCCCTCCTTCGCCCCCTGGTTCAGTTGCACCACCAGACGCCGTGTCGCGCCGGCACCCGCTCCCGCTCCCCCCCCGGCCGCGGCCTCCGATGGCTCGACAGCCCAGGAGAGCACCTGCGGACCCTGCACCCGCGTCACCTCGCCCGCCCCCCGAAGCAGGAGCGTCACCCGGTGGAGCTCCCCCTGAAGGACCCGGAAATCGAGCAACGTCACCTGGCGCATCACCCCGGGGCTGATGCCGATCTGCGACAACCCTTCCGCGGCGAAAAAGAGCGCCCCCTCGGACTCCGCCTTCGACTCCTTCCAGCCGAGGCGCACCTCCCCCCCCGGCGGAAGGAACGTGGTGAAGTGTCCCCCCGACCACTCGGGCCTCGAGGTGCCTGCCAGCCGGAACTGGGCATCACGGGCCGGCCCCTCAAACTCAAACGGCTGAAGCGGGCTGGCTGCCAGCGTGAACCCGAGCTCATTCCACCCCTCGACCTGCCGCACCGCGGCGTCGAACGTCAGCTCAAGGGGGAACTCCCCCGCCCGGTCGAACACCAGGAGGAATGCCCCCTGCTCATGGCGCAGCCGCCACTCCTTGCCCGAGGGGAGCCCGGTGAGGGCCACCCCGCCCGAGAGGAGCCGCAGGGTCCCCCCCTTCGGATTGCGGACACGCGCCGTGGCGCTGAAGGTGAACCGGCCGCTCTCCGGGGTGAGTTTCCCCGTGAGCCGCGAGGTCGAGAGGACCACTCCACGCGACTCCGGGTCGGCCGGCACCCACTTGATCGGAAGCGCGTAGGCCATCCCCTGGAATCGGAAGGCAAGCGGATCCACCCCTCCCGCGCTCCCCGCGGGGCGCATCCCCTCAGGAAGGAAGCGCGGCTCAATCGGGATCACCCCGGTCGTCGTCCCCAGGCGCGGTTCCATTCCCGGCTCGGCATCGATTCGCACATACCCGTGGGCCAGGGTCGGCTGCTCCAGGGTGAAGGTGAGCGGCTGGGCCTCCGCCTCCAGGGTGGAGAGCAGCGTCTCGGCCTGGATCTCCGCCGTGAAGAGCATCACGGGCTTCTCGGACTTGGCGAGCCGCAGCACGAGGAGTCGCGCCCCCGCCGCGGTCTGGCGCACGCTCCACTCCTCCAGCCCCTTGCCGGTCACTCCCCCGACCGATCCGCTCCCGGACATCGCCACCACGATCTCCCGCAATCCCCCCTGCAGCCCCTCGACCTGGATCCGGCAGCCGTGGAGCAGCCGGTCGCCCGAGAGCCGGATCCCGTGCTCGAACGAGGCTCCGTAAAGCGACCTGGCCGCCGACTCCCCCCCAAGCCCCTTCAGGTCGGCCTGGATGACCAGGCGGGCCTTCTCGCCGTCGAATTGCCCGTCAATCGAGGCGCTCCGCACCTCCGCCGCCACGGGCAACGGCTCCGCCGCGGCTGGTGCGGCCAGCGACGAGAACAGCAGCGGGGGCACCGCCAGGATCAGCTTCGTCACGGCGTGCACCCGGGCGTGAAGAGGGACTGGGATTTGGAACGATTTGGTTCTCATGGGCGTCTCAGGTTGGGATTCAAAACGGGGTAAACTGGGGTGGTTGGGTGCGCGTTGGAGTCTCGGTCACCGGGCCCCGATCGACTTCGCCTGGCGGATCATCCACTCCAGGCGGCCAGGGCGGGGGTCGGGGGCAAAGGCGGCCGGCACCCCTTGCAGGTATCCGAGGAGACGGTCCGTGGTGACTTCCCCGGCGAAGGGGCTGGCGGCGAGCGATTCGCCGAACGAGGCGGCGGTCCCGGCAAGGCGAAGCGACGGGGTCGCACGGTCGAAGCCGACCGCCGGCCCGGTGAACGGCACCACCCACTCCTGCTCGCGATACGCCCCGGTCTCGGGAACCCGGAACCGGACCCGCACGGTCGCAATCGGCCCCGTCCCGGCGGGGTTCGTCTCCACGACATAGAGGGCGTTCCCGGCCTCCGCCGCCCCGAGCTCCGCAGCGTCCACCGTGTTGTCGCGGAACTGCTCCTTCGTGAGCTGATGACGCGCGTAGCCGATCTGCCGCCACCGGGGGACGCGCTGCGGATTGAACTCCACCTGCACCTTGACGTCCGCCGCCGCCACATGAAGCGCCCCGGCCAGCTGCGCCGCGAACCCCGCCGCCGCCTCCTCCGGGGTGTTGATAAACCCGTAGCGGCCATCCCCGTTGCGCGAGAGTTGCTCCAGGAGATCGTCGTTGTACCCCTCCCACCCGATGCCAAAACAGTCGAGGGCGATCCCCCGTCGCCGCTGCTCCTCCACCTGGCGACGGAGCACCGCGGCGTCGGTCTCCCCCAGGTTCGCGGCCCCGTCGGTCAGGAGCACCACGCGATTCACCCCCGGGGCCATGAAATGGCGCGCCGCCGTGGCGTACGCGAGCTTGAGCGCCTCCTCCAGGTTGGTTCCCCCCTCGGGAGTGAGGGTGCCGAGGGTCGCAAGGCGTTCGGCCGCCTGGGGGCCCGGGATGGCATCCAGCCAGAGGCGCGGGGTCCGGGCAAAGGTCACCACGCTGATCCGATCCGCGGGATGGAGCTGGCGGGCCAGCACCTGCAGCGCCTCGCGCAGGATGGCGACCCGGTCGGCCCGCTCCATGGAGCCGGAGTTGTCGAGCAACAGCACCAGGTGAAGCGGCCGGGCCGCCTCCCGCCCGAGGGCCGCCGTCCGGAGCGACAGCCGGAGGAGATCCCGCTGCTGCGCGAACGGAAAGGCGCTGCGCTCCCAGGCAAACCCCACCGGGGCTCCGGGGCCCGGCTCCGGGTCGCGGTAGTCGAAGGCGTTGATGAACTCCTCGGTCCGGATCGAGCCCGGGTCGGGAAGCCCCCCCTTCTCCAGCGCCGCGGCGGCAAGCCGCCAGGAGACATCGCTCACGTTCAGCGAGAAGGTGGAAAACGGGTTGTCCAGCGACGCCACCTCAGGCGGCGGCACCGGCGCGGGCACGGGACGCGGAGCCGGCATGCGCTTGGCGAACGACTCCTCGAGCCGCACATCCTTGTCCGCCGCGACCCCGGCCTGCAGCTCCACCTTCCGGTGAACCTCGGCAGCCTTCTTTCCACGGATCGCCGCCGGCTTCTCGGCGGCAAGGTCGCCCAAGGTGGCGGCCTGGGCTCCCCGCTCCTTCGCCAGAAGGGTCGACTCCCCGGTCTCGCCCACCTGTTTCAGCTCCCCCATCAGGCCGTTCAGGGGGCGGTTGTTCTCCTCCGGGGTCCGGAGCAGCCTGCCGAGCTCAACCCGCTGTTCCCCGACGATTCCCCCGGCGGGTTCGCCGACCCGACCTCCCACGGCCCCTCCCACCCCTCCGGCAAGCCCCGCCCCGAGCGCCGGCCGGCCCTCCGCCACCGGGGCCGCAGGCGAGGCCGGGGCGGGAGGCGGGGTCGAGAGCGGAGGCAGCGCCATCCCCAGCTGGACGACCGCTCTCGCCTCCCCCTTTTCCGCGTAAGCCTTGTAAGCGGGCGCGACCTCCGCCGGCCCGGCATACCCGAACCGAGTCGCCAGGCGGCCGGCCTTGGCATCGGCTTCCGACGCCCCGTCGCGGAGGCCCAGGGACCGATCCAGTCTCGCTGCCAGGTCGGAACGGGCCACGCCGCCCGGGGCAGCGGGGGGCCGGGGCGCGGCGGCCGCTGAGGCGAGGTCCAGGGCTTCGACCCGGTCCACGTTTGCCTCGAGTGTCGTCGACCCGGAATCGGCCCCCGACATCGCGGTGGCGACCGGTTGGCCGGGTTCCGGAGCGTTGGCGGCCGCCAGGGTTCTCTCTGCAGGAATGGCCCCTGGCAGCACCGTTCCCCAGCGTGGCTTCGGCTCCCCGATCCCCTCGACGATCTCCCCCTCCCCCTCCTCGAATGAATCGAGGTCCACCCCCCGCCAGAGAAACGCTCCCCCGAGACCGAGAAGGAACAGGATGCCCGCGGCGGCCGCCATGGGACCTGCCCAAGCGACCCCTTGGAGCCGGGTGAGGGCGAGGGTGAAGAGCCCGCGGCCGATCCGGGAAGAGGGGCGGGGGGTGAGCCGTGCCAGGAGCTGCGCCCGTTTCTCCGGGGAGATCCGGG
>DMJJ01000455.1:0-5945 GCA_003452185.1 Verrucomicrobiales bacterium
GGGCCGGATTGTAATGCAGGGTCATCTCGCCCGTGGAACCCGCGGCCGCATGGTCGAGGAAGAATCGGGCGTCGCCCGCGCCGATCGTCAGGAACGCCTCGGCGTTGGTGAGAGGGCGTCCGCTCCCCTCATCCAGGGCGGTGACCCGCAGGGGATGACGCAGCGAGGCGAGGTCGGGAGATTCCAGGTGCCGGGCCGGTTTTCCACGCAGCGGGGGGGCGGGGTCCGCCGGGCGAGGGGCGGGTGGGTCGAAGGTGAGCCCAAGGATGCAAGGCGTTGACTGGCCAAAGAGGGAGAGAAAGTCGAGAGTGCGAACCGCAACCCCGGGGCGGGGGTTTCGGAACCGGGAGGCAAACAGCCGTACCCCCGACCGTGCATGCTCGGGGCGGAGGCTGGCAGGCGGCCAGGCGATCGATGAGCCGGGATCGGCAAGCCGCGAACTGGCCTCCCCCCGCGACTCCGAGCCACCCCCCCGGGCATGCACCCCGGCCCCGACCCGCAAAAGCCGCTCCCCTCCATCCTCATAGTGGAGGAGGATCCCGAGCACCGGGGTTCCATCCCGGTCGGCACCCTCCAGCGTGTGGAGCAGGTGGAGCGTGTCGAAGGAGCCTCCGACAGGGATCCCGACCACCTGCGGGGGAGCCCAGTTTCCAACCCTGGCCGCCGCCAGGCCGGTCACCCTCACGATGCCCGAGATCTGGAACCGGACCCCGTCGCTCGACTCGACCTCACGGGGGATCGACGCCCAGTTGCTCGAGGGCCATTGGTCCTCGATTCTCTCCCCCACAAACGGGGCGAGGTCCACCCCCCGGCCGGTTTCCGCGGCACCGACCCTCCCGGCGAAGGGGAGAGGCAGGGCCAGGAGCGGGACCGCGAGCAACCGTGCGAGGCGGGTTCTCCATTCCCTCCCCACCCTCTGCGGGAGTCGCGGGGCAGGAAAGGAAACGGGCAGCGTCGTGGGAGCCGTGCGGTTTCTGTCCCTCATAAATCGATCATTCAGACGGACGGGTGGTTTCGAGGGCGAGACTAGGGAGGGAGTCAGCCAGGGACAATCCCTTTCCGGGCTCCAATTCTGGGATGGCAATCCCGCGGGGGATTCCCCAGTCTCCGCGCACAACCAGCAGCAAGCGACGGCCATGAATCGTTTCCCGTTTCATTCGTCTGTGGGAGGATTGGACCCCAGGCCAGCCAGAACATTCAACCCGACGTGCCCCGGCCCCCGCCAGCGAGGGGCGCAACTCCTCGTGGCGTGGCTCCTGGTGCTGCTGGCAACCCCGTCCGCCCACGCCAGGAAGGGGGATCGCTCCCCTGCCCACCCCCTTCCGTCGCCCGAGTTCAGCCTCCCCGGGGGGGTGTTCACCTCCAACCTGATGGTGCGCGTCGAGTCCCCCGTGGCCGGGGCCCGGGTGCTCTGCACCCTCGACGGGAGCGAGCCGGGGGATTCAACCCCACCCCTGGCCGGCCCGCTCACCGTGACAAACTCGGTCCTGCTCCGCGCCCGGCTTCAGCTGCCGGGAAAGGGGCTGGGGCCGACCCGATCCGAGACCTACTTTCTCCTCGATGAGGGCCTTCGGAACTTCTCCTCGGACCTGCCCCTCGCAATCGTGCACACGGCGGGGCGCGAACTCTCACGCGACCGCAAGGATCCCGCGGCCTTCCGGCTCATGGATCTCAACGGCCGGAGAGTCTCGCTCCAGGGGCCCGGGAGCTACGACGGGCGGGTGATGATCAACATCCGGGGCCGCGCCTCACTCCGGTATCCCAAGCGAAGCTACACCCTCAAGCTCGTCGATGAGGAGGGGGAGGACCGGGGCGAGAGCCTTCTCGGCATGCCCTCCGACGAGGACTGGATCCTCTACGCCCCCTACCCCGACAAAACCCTCATGCGGGATGCCCTGGCCTACGAGATTTCCCGGAACATGGGGCACTGGGCTCCCAGGACCCGCTTCATCGAGCTGTTCGTGACGGAGGGACGGGCCCGCCTCTCGCGGGAGGATTACGTCGGAGTCTACGTGCTGGAGGAACGCCTCAAGCGCCATCCCGAGCGGGTGGCAATCCACAAGCTCTCCCCCGGGGAAACCGACGAGCCCTCCGTCAGCGGCGGATACATCCTGAAGAAGGACCATGTCGACCGCGGCTACTTCGGCCCACCGGATCTCCTGGGGGGTGGGAATGGAATGATGAGCAGTTCCTCCCGGAACGGATTTCCGACCCCCCCGGGAGGATTTCCAGCCGACCCCGCTGGGTTTCTCCCCACCTACCGGTCCAACACCCGGGGGCGCGACACCTCGGACAACGGCCCCGTGGGCTCCTCGTCCCGACGCATCCAGCGGCGCTTCTCAGACCTCCCCGGCAGCCTCACCGCCCCGGTGCTCCGGGATGCCGAGGGAGGGGCTCGAAGCTCGTATTCCGATGAGGAGGGAAACGAGTATCTGGAGCATCTGGAGGAAGGCTTCGCCACCGGCGTCCACACCAACCAGCTCTACTACGTGGAGCCGGAGGAGGATGAGATCACCGCGGTGCAGAAGGCCTGGCTGAAGCGCTACATGGACTCTCTCGAGTCGGCCCTCTACGGGACAAACTTCCTCGACCCAGCAGCCGGGTACCGGGCGTATCTCGACCCCCGTTCGTTCATCGATTACCACCTGATCGTGGAGGTCACGAAGAACGTGGATGGCCATCGTTTCAGCACCTTTTACAGCAAGGACCGGGGCGGGAGGCTTCAGGCGCAGCCGATCTGGGATTGGAACCTGAGCTTTGGAAACTGCAACGGCAAGCAGGGGTGGATGCCGGAGCGCTGGCTCTGGCCGCAGCTGTCCGACCAGGAGTATCTCTATTTTCGACGGCTGTTCGAGGACCCGGACTTCGGCCAGGCGTACGTCGACCGGTGGGGGGAGCTCCGATCGACCGCCTTCTCCGCAACGAACCTCCTGGGACGAATCGATGCCATGACCCGCCAGCTCCATGAGTCGCAGGGGCGGAACTTTGAGAGATGGCCGATCCTCGGCAAAGGGGTGAATCCCAATTGGTACGTCGGCGAGACCTACGAGGAGGAGGTCAACTGGATGAAGGAATGGCTGTCGAAGCGCCTCGCCTGGATCGACGCACAGTTTGTCCCTGCCCCCGTCGTCAGGAGGGTGCGGGGGAAGGAGGGTTCGGTCGGGCTCGAATGGGGAGCCCAGGCCGCCGGGGAGTTGCTTTACACCATCGACGGCACCGATCCCCGGTCCCCCGGGGGAACCCCATCCCCCTCGGCCAGGAAAGGACCCGGCCCCCAGGCCTTGTCGCAAGGAAGCCGGCTTGTGGCGCGGGTGCGGGTCGATGAGCGGTGGAGCCCTCCGGTCTCCCTCGCCGCCGAGTAGAGCCGGGTCAGAGCCCGCGCACCCGGAAAAAGCGCTGCGACGCCGAGGACTCAACCCGCACGGTGGCGCGGTGCCTCCCGGGGCTCGGTTCGGCGAGGACGGCAGGGGTGACGTCCCAGTGAACCAGGTCGCCGCTGCTCTCCACCTGGAACCCGGCAGACGCGCCGCCGCCCCACTCAAGGATCAAGGTCGGTATCCCCCCCGCAGCCAGGCTCACGGAGTCGACGGTCAGGAGGCCCGGCGCCGCCGGGGTCACGCCACACTTCCCGAGGGCGCCGGCGGAGCGGATCGCCCAGATTTCCTGCGGCTCGAGCGCCCGGGAATAGAGGCTGAGCTCATCGATGCCCCCCTTCCACCGGGTCTCCGGATGATCGTTCAAGGATGGGGTGCGTCCAATCAGCAGGCCGGCCATGCTGGAGATGGCCCCCTCCCCATCCTGCCGGTCCGCGGTCTCCTCCACGCCGTCCACGAACAGGGAGGCATGTCCCCCCGCGCGAGTTGCGGCAACGTGGTGCCAGGCGCCATCGCGGAGCCCGGTTTTGCCGACGGCGTAGCAGCTGACGCCCGGTCCGACGACAGCCTGGAACAGGAGCATGCCCCGGGAATCGACCCCGAACTCCCAGCCTGCCTCGTCGCCCGTCGGGCTGCGGGTGCCCGCGATCACCCGGAAGCTCTGCGCCGGCTCCGACTGGATCCATCCCTCGATGGTGAGGTCGCCTCCGATACCGCTCAACCCGGGGCCGACGTCGACGTAGCTTTCCGGCGATCCGTCAAAGTAAAAGGCCTCCCCTGCCCGGCCGCTGTGGAAGGCCACCCCCGGGTGGACCTGCCCGGGGTTGAGCCCGAGCCGATCGGATCCGTCCCGTTCCGCCGGCCACCACCCCGCCAGCCCCGCGGGAACAGGGGCGCAATCCACACAGGTGCCCGCCGCCCCTGCGGCGACGATGCCCGCGATTTCGTCCCCCTGGAGGGCCCGGTTGTAGACCCCGATTTCATCCACCGAGAACGCCACCGTGCCCGCGACGCGGAACGGTTCCGCCGGCACAGACTTCAGCGTTCCGGAGAATCCGAACTCGGCCCGCGGCTCGGCATCGACGAAGAGCCGGATGGTGCTGCCGTCGTACGTCAGGGCGACGTGGTGGTATCGGCCGTCGGCAGGCACCTGCACGCCGGTTGACTGGTTGTGGACCCGGCGGCCGTCGTCGGTGGTCAGGATGTACTCAAACTGCCAGAGGTTGTTCGGAAGCCCGACCCGGGCCCCACTTTCAAACACGATCTCGAACGCCTGGGCATCCGGGAACCCCGCCTTCCCGATCAGCGCCGTGAACCGCGCCGAGGAATCAGGATTGGGCTCGAGCTTCAGCCAGGCTTCGATGGAGACCTGGTCGCCTCGGAGGTCCAGCTCCCCGGCTCCCGAGGCCATCAGCCCGGCTCCGGAAGGAACCCGCCGACCGAACCCGACCACGCCCGGGACAAACTCCGAACCTCCCGTGAGCCCATCTGCGGAGGTGGCGGAGGGGACCACGGCGCGATCGAACCCATCCATCGACCAGTGGCCCGCCAGCCCCGCGGGAGCGGGGAAACAGGCGGGGAGCGGAACCGCCTCGACGCCGAGCTCGGTGAGCACGAGGTTCTTGTTCCCGGCGAACCCGGGCCCGTTGGCCGGAAGGGAGGGATCCTCGAGGAGTTCCAGCCGCAGCCCGGTGACCGGCACCGGGGGAAGATCGGCGTACACCTCATACGTGGTGGTCGGAGTGGAGTTCCCGGCCAGGATAGAGCCATCCGGCATGAGGGTGAAGGCAGGGACATTCGTCGACACCACCGCCCGCGGCACCAGCACGGTCCAGTGGGCATCGACCGCCCCACCCTCCTGAAGTCCGTCGGCGAAGGTGCCGCGCGGGTCGGTGGTGAACGACCACCGGAACCGTCCGATCGTGTGGTCGGCGAGCGGGTAGAGCTGGTACATCCGGAGTCTCAGGCGTGAGCCGGCCGGATAGGTCAGGTCCCGGGCCGTCTCCCACACCGCGACACTCGCCTGGTGGTCCGGCGCCCAGCCGTTCCCGAACTGGTCCAGAATCCCGTCCAAGGTTGCCGCGACCGAGAACCCGCCCTGCGTGTGGGAGGCGGTGCCATTCTGCAGCGCCACCTTTGCAAACTGGGCCTCCAGGCAGACGCCTGCCCCTCCCGCCAAGTACAGCGTCCCGATCTCGGACGCCGTCAGGGCACGCCGATAGAGGGAGACCTCATCGACGGCTCCCTCAAAAAACGAACCGTCGGCCCTCCGTCCGATCAACAGCGGGGCGCTCCCATCCCCGGTATCGACCGGCCGGACCCCGGAACGGGCCACCTCAGCCCCATCGATGTAGAGGGCGGCAAACGCCCCCTTGACCAGGGTTCCGAAGACATGGTGCCAGCGATGGAGGGAGAGCACCCCGCCGGCCGGCTCCGCATAGGAGCCGCCGAGGGGGGACCAGACCGAGAACTGCGCCGCCCCGTCGGTGGTGACACTCAGGGCGTATTCGTAATTCCCGACATCCCCCTTGCTCACGAAGGCCCGGCGCCCCTGCTGGGTGACGGGATCGA
>DMJJ01000455.1:6234-6806 GCA_003452185.1 Verrucomicrobiales bacterium
CCCCTGCTGGGTGACGGGATCGAATGCAGGGTAGGCATCCAGGTAGACCCACGCCCCAAGGGACATCGCCCCCTGGGCTCCCGCATGCGGGCTCAGGGCGGGGCTGTCGGGAATTGAAACCACCCCGTCGGTCCCGTTGAACTGAAACGCTTGCCCCACCTCCCCGGGCCGGAAGCTGACCCCGCCTGCCATCGTCCCCTGGAGCCCGGCAAGCGAGTCGACCGCATCCCTCTCCCCCTTCCAGAGGGCGACGCCGCCGTCCGGCATCGGGACGCAGGCCGGGCATTTCCCGGCGACCCCAGCCGCGTACTGGCCCAGGACCTCCTCCGCAGAGAGCGCCCGGCCGTACATGGAGAGCTCGTCGATCGCCCCGAAAAAGAACCCGTAATCGCCGCACCAGTTCCGCTGGCCAATCAGGTCCAAGGCCCCTGGATTCGCGATGTTCCCCGTGGAAGGGTCATGAACCGCGTCCGCAAGCTCCCCATCCAGGTACATCCGGAGAGTCTTGATCCCCCCGGACACCTCCCGCACCGCCACGATGTGATGCCACTCATGGCGGGGGATGAGTCGGG
>DMJJ01000116.1 GCA_003452185.1 Verrucomicrobiales bacterium
GCACGAGGGCGTCGCGATGCGTTGGATCGAGGTACAGGGCCTTGCGGTACATCTCCTCGGCCTGTTCGTGCCTCCCGTCGGCATCGCACACGAGGCCCAGAAGATAGTAGGCGGAGGCCGAGGGGCCCCGTTGCCTCAGGTGCTCACGGCAGGCCTCCGCCGCCGCGGCGAGGCGTCCTTCATCGGCCCAGAGCATCGCCTGATCCAGCTCCACCAGCGGGGGAGCGGATGCCCGGGGAGGCTGCGCGACCCCGCTCCGCAGGGGCGGGGATGGGGCCGGCTCGGCGAGGGGGGCTGGGTGCGCGGCGCCCCGGCCGTCGGTGAAAAGATAGGCTCCGCAGACCGTATGGCACCCGAGCCCCTCCCGCTGCAGCAGGCGGGCCTCGGCGGCCGCGACGAACAGGCTTCCCCCGGGCGCGAGGACCCGGCGAAGCCGGGCGAGGGCCTGCCGCCGCGCGGGGGCGTCGAGGTAGATCAGGAGATTGCGGCAGAAGACGAAGTCGTACGACACCCCGGAGGGAAAGGCCGAGGGATCGAGCAGGTTCCCGGGCCGGAAGCGGACGAGCTGACGAAGCTCCTCAACGGGGATCCGGTCCGAGCCCGAGGATCTGAGATACGGTTCTGTGGCGGCGGGGGAGGGACTGCGAAATGAGCGGGGCCCGTAGACCCCGCGCTCCGCCACCTCGATGGCCCTCCGGCTGATGTCGACGGCATCCACCTCGACCCCGCCGGGTGGGACCCCGGCGGCCAGCAGGGTCATGGCGATCGAGAGCGCCTCCTCCCCGGTGGAGCACGGAAGGCTGAGGGCCCGCAGCGGACGGCGGCCGGCGAGGGGGAGCTGGGTGACCAGGGAGGCCAGAGCCTCGAAGGCCTCGGGCTCCCGGAAGAACCAGGTCTCGGGAACCACCACCTCCTCGACCAGATTCTGGAGCTCCGAGGGATCCGACTCAAGGCGACGGGCGTAGGTGGAAGGGTCCCCTCCCCCGAGCTCCCGGAGGCGCCGCTCGACGGCCCGAGCCACGACCCCTGGGACAAAGGCCTCCATGTCGAGACCGGTGGTTGCGCGGAGGCGTGCGCCGATCCCGGCCAGGGTCTGATCGGAGGGACTGGAGAAGCGGGAGCTCATGGGGCAAGGGCCTCCCCGGGGTCCAGGGTGGGGAGCCCTGCGGAAACCAGGGCTGCGAGGGCGGAGGGCTCCAGCCGTCGGATCACGCCGCGGGAATCCCAGGCCACGGGGCCGGAGTGGGTCGCGGCGGACGGGAGGCCGCGCTCCACCCGCTGGAAGAGTTCGTCGGGGATGCGGGCCGTCTCCGTGGCCTGCTCGGCCATGAGCCCGAGGAGTTGCTCCCCCCCGGCGCCGGAGACCGAGTTGATGAGGATGATCCGGGTGCTGAGGCGGGCGGCCGCGGGGCGACCCGAGGTGAGGAGGCAGAGGTCAAGGACGGGAACCGTCACCCCGCGGTACTGCAACACCCCGGCCAGGGCCGGGCATGGGCTGGCGACCCGGTGGACGGGCACCAGCGGAAGCACCTCGACCACGCGGTCGCATGGGACCGCGTAGCGCTCGTTCTCGGACTGGCAGATCAGGAACAGCATCGGGGGCGGGGGCGGCGCTCAGGCATCCAGGACTCGGCCTTCCGGCTGGGGCAGGTCGGCCCGGCTGGGGGGTTCCAGTGAGGCGGAGGGGCGGCCTCCCGGACCCTGCGGCTCGGCCGACTGGAGACGGAACCGGGCGACCGAGTTGCGGAGGGTGTCCGTCGCCTCGTTCAAGCGCTCGATGGTGGCCGTGGACTGGCGGAGCGACTCCACGGTCTGCTGGGTGGACTCCCCGAGCTGCACCAGCGCGGAGCTGATCTGCTGCGCCCCCACGGCATGCATCTGCATTCCATCCCTCACGGTTTCGAACTGCGGCGTCAGGGCCTGCACCTGCCGGATGATCTCGTTGAGCTGCCCGCCGACCTGGTTGACCTCCTGGACCCCGCGGCGAACCTCCTCGCTGAACTTGTCGACGCTCATGACCCCGGCCGAGACGGCGGTCTGCATCTCCTTCACCGTCTGCTCGATGTCGTGGCTGGCGACAGCGGTCTGGTCGGCCAGCCGGCGAATCTCAGTCGCCACGACCGCAAACCCCCGCCCGTACTCGCCGGCCTTCTCGGCCTCGATCGCCGCGTTGAGGGAAAGCAGGTTGGTCTGGTCGGCCACCTTCGCGATGGTGGTCACGACCTGGCTGATGCTCCCCGCCTTCTCATTCAGCACCGTCAGCTTGCCGCTGATCGCGCTGGCAGCCCCCATCACCTGGACCATGGTCTCCTGCATGCGAAGGAGCCCGGCCTGCCCGTTGCCCGCCATGGTCGTGGTCTGCTCGGCAACGGTGGCGACTTCCTTGACGGTCTTGACGAGGTCCTGCGAGGTGGAGGAGATCTCCTTGGCCGTGGCACCGATCTCCACAGTGGTCGCAGCCGCCTCCTGGGCGCCGGCCTCCTGCTGGCGCGCGCCGGCGGAGAGCTGGGAGGCCGAGCTGTTGACCAGATACCCCGAGCGTTGCACCTGGCTTACCAGGGCGCTGAGGCTGTCGGCCATGTGGTTGAATCCACCGGCAAGCTCCCCGAACTCATCCCGGCGGTCGGCGGTGAGGCGGCCGGTGAAATCCCCTTCCCGAATTTTCTCCATCGCCTGGGTGAGCCGCTGGAGCGGAAGGTTGATCGCCCGGATCAGGCAGTAGCCGCTGACGAGCACGATGAACACGCTGGCGCAGATGCCGGTGAGGATCCCGGCCTCGGCGCTGGAGACGGCGGACTGGATCTGCGACCCGGCCCCTTCCCCCGAGGCCCGCTTCAGCTCGACCGCAACGCGGATGGCGTCCTGGAACTTGCGATAGGCCGGCTCAAGGCGGGTCGCCACGATGTCGAGCTTCTCGTGAAGCTGCCCCATCGGGAGGGTCAGGATGTCGGCGGCCGCGGATCCGTAGACCGCGCGAAGGGAGGCGATCGACTCCATGGTCGAGCGCTCCTGCGGGGAAGCGGCCGTCCGCCCGAACTCCTCCACCAACTGGTTCAACAGCTCCAGCTCTCCACGAATCTCACGCAGCACGACCTCGGACTCCGCCTGGTTGGTGGCGATGATGCTCTTGAGGGTGAGGCCGTAGACCTTTCCAACCCCCGAGTCGACCAGGTTCACGAGGGAGATCCCCGGCAGGGCGTCGCGCACCAGATGACGGGAGTCGGTCTTGATCACTCCGAGGCGCGTCAAGGCGTAGAGTCCGAGGAGGATCGTGATCAGGACCTCCAGGAGATACCCGGCCACAAGGCGGTTGCGGACGGTCCAGAAGGTCCGGCTGCGGGAAATGCTATGCGTCATACCAGTCAACAAGCCAATCGCCGGGAACCAGATCACACCGGGCCGGCACGGCCTTGTTCCACAAAAGGCCCCAGCTTCGACATGCGTTTCCCGTCAGCTGTATTATCGACCGCGGATGGATTTCTTAAGGTGGAACTTAGGAGGCCTCCCCCCCTCTTGGCCGGTCAGTTAAAAGGATTTGGACTTTGGCCTTGCCCCGGGGGTCGCGATTGTTACAGTCCGACGCTTTCATCCGTCCGGGATACCGGGCCTTTTATCACATCCAATTTACTGAGCGTGTGAAAGTCTTTAGCGGCAATTCAAACCTCCCCCTTGCGAGGGCCATCGCGGCCGCCGTGGGGATCGAGCTCGGCAAATCGACGGTCAACACCTTCCCGGATGGGGAAACCTTCGTCAAAATCGAGGAGAACGTCCGGGGGGAGGATGTCTTTGTCGTCCAGTCGACCAGCCCCCCGACGAACCATCACCTGATGGAGATGTTCATCATGATTGATGCGCTCCGTCGGGCGAGCGCCAGCCGGATCACGGCGGTGATGCCGTTTTACGGGTATGCCCGCCAGGACCGGAAAGACCAGCCGCGTGTCCCGATCACGGCCAAGCTGGTCGCCAACCTCTTGGTGGCGGCCGGAACCCACCGGGTCCTGACCATGGACCTGCACGCCCAGCAGATTCAGGGCTTTTTTGACATCCCGGTCGACCACCTCTACGCGGCCCCGGTGATGTACGAGTACATCAAGTCACAGAACCTCAAGGACTTGGTCGTTGTCAGCCCGGATGTGGGGGGCCTCAAGATGGCCTATGCCTACTCCCAGGCCCTGGAAACCGACCTCGCCATCGTGGCCAAGCGCCGCAAAAACCCCAAGGAAGTGGAGTCCACCGCCATTATTGGCGAGGTGGAGGGGCGGAATGTCCTGATGGTGGACGATCTCACGGAAACCGCAGGGACGCTCTCCAGCGCCTGCGAGCTCCTGAGGAAGAACGGCGCCCGGCGGATCGTGGCTTGTGTGAGCCATGCGCTGCTGAGCGATTTGGGAATTGAACGGCTCCGAAAATCAAAGATTGACGAACTGATAACGACTGATACCGTCTCTCGCCCTCCGATAGACGGGGTGAAAATCACCACGCTATCGGTTGCCGGGTTGTTAGGCGAGGCGATCAAACGGATTCACAGTAATTCGTCAGTGACCTCGCTGTTTGAGTTTAAGGGCGGGCGTACCAGCTAGTCTGGCGTCCCTGATCTGGAAACGAACGATGAAATCTGTTCCGCTGAACGCATATCCACGCACGGCTGCACGCCATGCCGGGGTGAAGAAACTTCGTGAGAATGGCCGCGTGCCGGCCGTGATCTATGGTCGCCTGGGCAAGCCCGAGAATCTCGAGCTGAAGACCAAGGAGATCGAGACTCTCATCCACCACTCCGCCTCGGAGATCGTCCTGGTCGACCTCTCGGTTGACAAGGACTCGGCCCGGCCCAAGCGGCTGGCCCTCGTGCAGGAGGTGCAGCATCACCCGCTGACTGGCGGCGTGTTGCATGTTGATTTCCACGAAGTGGCGGAGACCGAGCAGGTCACCGTCACGATTCCCGTGGAGGCCGTCGGCGAGGCCGCCGGGGTGAAGAGCGGCGGCGGCGTGCTGGAGCATGTGCTCCACAAGCTGCGCGTGCGCGCCCTCCCGAAAGATCTCCCCGAGGTGCTTTCGGTCGACGTTTCTCACCTGGAGATCGGCCAAAGCATCCACATTGGCGACATCAAGCCGACCGCCGGGGTTGAGATCCTTGGCGACAAGAAGCTCTCCGTCTTTGCCGTCGCCGCCCCGGTGACCGAGGCGCGGGAGGCCGCCGAGGCCGCCGCCGCCACCGGCACCGCCGAGGTCGAGATGATCAAGGAAAAGAAAGAAGAGGGCGCCGAGGGCGCCGCCGCCCCCGCTGCCGCGAAGGGTGGAGAGAAGGCCGCTGCCGACAAGGGCGGCGACAAGAAGCCGGCCGAAAAGAAGAAGTAACGCCGGTCACGCCTCGCCGCGATCGGATCCCGGGTGGAAGACCTCTACCTCATCATCGGTCTGGGGAATCCCGGACGGGATTACGAGCGGACGAGGCACAACGCGGGTTTCATGCTGGTCGAGAGGCTGGCATCCGCCCATCGGTGGTCCTGGTCGCAGGAAGATCGCTTCCATGCCAGGGCCGCACGGGGCAGGGCTCACGGCAAAACGGTGCTGCTGTGCCAGCCGCTGACGTTTATGAACGCCAGCGGCGAATCGGTTGCGCGGGTTCAGAAGTATTTCAAGGTCCCGTGTGACCGGATGCTGGTGGTGGTGGACGATGCGGATCTCCCGCTGGGGGAAATTCGGCTGCGGCCCTCGGGGAGCAGCGGTGGCCACCATGGCCTGGAATCGATTGAGCAGCATCTCTCGACCCGGGAGTACCCGAGGCTGAGGGTGGGGATTGGTCGACGGGACCCGGTTCGGCGGGATATCGCCGGGCATGTGCTGGGACGGTTTGATGCGGACGAGGTCCCGGTGTTCGAGCGGGTGCTTGAGCGCTGCCAGAACCAGGTGGAATGCTGGCTGGCCCGGGGCTTGGCCGTTGCGATGAGTCAATTTAACGGGGCAGTGAGCCCCGACAACACAAAGGCAAGAGAGTGAAAAAGTACGAAGGGCTGTTTATCCTGAACACCGCCGGCAAGGAAGAGGGCGTGAAGGAAGCGATCGACAAGATCTCGGCTGAGATCACCGCCGCGGGCGGCAAGGCGCTGCCGCTGGTGGTGGACGTGCGCTCCGAGGAGCAGGTGCGGTCGGCCGTCGATCGCGCCGTCGAGCACTTCGGCGGCATCGACATCCTGGTGAACAACGCGGGCATCAGCCATGCCAAGCCGTTCGACACGGTGACCGACGAGGATTGGCAGGGCGATCTTGACCTCAAGCTGTTCGCCGCCATCCGTCTCTGCCGCGCCGTGCTGCCCGGCATGCGCGAGCGCAAGTGGGGGCGCATCGTCAATGTGCTCAACATCGGCGCCAAGGCGCCGGGTGCCGATTCGACGCCGACCTCGGTCAGCCGTGCGGCTGGCCTGGCGCTCACCAAGGCGTTGTCGAAGGAGAACGCGCCGCACAACGTGCTGGTGAACGCNNGTGGAGACGGTCCAGAAGATGGACAAGAAGAGTTTCTCCCGCATTGCCCACAAGCAGCACACCTCGGGATTCTACGTGAACATCATCTTCGAGAGCACCCCGGCCGTGGTGGCGCAGCTCCAGAACCGCTTCGCCCTGAATGAGGAGGTCTTCCGGGTCCTCTTCACCCATCAGGCCCCGGTTCCCGCTCCGAAGGCCGCCTAGCAGGCAACCCCCACACCGAACGGGAGGGCGCGTATGGCCAGCTTCAATCGAGTAGTTCTCGCCGGGAATCTCACCCGTGACCCCGAGCTCCGCTATACCCCGAAAGGGACGGCGGTGGCGCGGATTGGCCTCGCCCTGAACCGGACTTGGAAGTCGGAGA
>DMJJ01000211.1 GCA_003452185.1 Verrucomicrobiales bacterium
TCCGGCTTGATGAGCACCAGGGTCCGCTGCGGCTTCTCCGCAGGCCCGTAGGCAATCGTGTTTTGGAGGATGCCGCCGTCGGTGTCGCTGTACCGGGCCCAGAGCTTCAGTTTCTGTTCGGCCTCCTCGGCATTCGGCGGCGCGAGCACCGCAGGCTCGAAGTAGCGCACGTTCCCGGCACCATCCAGGATCATGTCCGCGTAGGTGTCCCGGATCGTCTCGCCACTCCGGCGGTCGGGACTCAGGTTGCCGACCACCGACCGGAGGGTCCGCACGGCATCCTGCCCCTTGAACAGGAGCATCATCACGCGACGGCGGCGGCCGGTCTTGGGATCGGGCTGGAAATTCTGGAGGATATACTCCCGGAGGAGCTCCTGCACCCGGCGGTCCTGCGGATCATTGGCCGAGACGATCGCCTCGGAGTATTCCTTCACCAGCTCGGGGCTGGGCGCGAACATCCGCGCGCCGACGAGCTCGAGCCGGGTCCGCGCGATGAGCCGCGCGAGGATCCCGCCCGTGCGGGATTTGTGCAGGGAGTAAGGGGTGATGATGGCGTAAGCCAGTTGTTCTGCCATACAGAGGTAAATCGGATCAGTGGTTTATGACGACGCGGGGGCTGCGCCACCGGCGGCCGGATTCCCATCCGGCGAGGGCGCGGCAGGAGGGGTCGCCTTCCCTCCGAGGATCTTGAACATCACGGTGCCGCACGTGGGGCAAACGCCCTTGATCGCCTTGCGCCCGTTCTTCATCACTTCCTCCACCGCGCGCGCGATCTCTTTCTTAGCCTTGCATTTGACGCAATAACCTTCGGGCATACAGAGCCTTGCATTCCAGTCCAACAGGACCGGCGTTGACGGGGGCTACCTTAGGTAGCCGAAAGAAAGAGCGTCAATTGGGAAAACCAAGGATTTCTTACCCTCCCCAACCCGCCCAACTCCAGTCCCGACCCCGGAGCCCCCCCCGTTCGGGCTGGGGAGCGCCCCGGTCAATGATGGAACAAACATCTGCTCCGGAATGGGTTACAAAACACCACCCCCCCCACCGGAGAGATACCGCCAGGGGAGGAAAAACCGGCCCGGGCCAACGCCCGGAACGGCTACTTCAACGGGTGATATTCCTGGAGGGTTTTAACCTGATAGCCGTGCTTTTTGAGGGCGGCGATCCCCAAAGCGGCCGCCCGGGCGCCGCTCAGGGTGGTCATGATGGGGGTGCCGGTGTAGACGGCCGTGGTTCGGATTTTCACCTCGTCGGCCCGGGGATTCGCGCCGCTCGGGGTGTTGATCACCAGCTGGATCTCCCCGTTCTTCAGAAGGTCCACCGCGTTGGGCCGGCCTTCCTGAAGCTTCGGGATCCGTCGCACCTTGAGCCCCGCGCCCTCAAGCACGGCGGCGGTTCCCTCGGTGGCGATCAGCTCAAAGCCAAGATCGCCGAAGGAGCGGGCCACTTCGACCACGCTCGACTTGTGAGCGTTGCTCACGCTCAGGAAAACGCTCCCGGCAAGGGGGAGCGGGGACCCCGCAGCCATCTGGCTTTTGGCGTACGCGATGCCAAGGTCGGCATCGAGCCCCATGACCTCGCCCGTGGAACGCATCTCGGGGGAGAGCAGGATGTCCTGCCCATGAAACCGGTTGAACGGAAAGACCGACTCCTTCACCGCCCAATACTTGGGGGTGATCTCAGCCGTGAAGCCGAGCTCCTTGAGGGTCTTGCCCGCCATGACCTTGGCGGCGAGCTTCGCCAGCGGGACGCCGATCGCCTTGCTCACGAATGGGACGGTGCGGGAGGCCCGGGGATTGACCTCGAGCACATAGACCACATCCCCCTTGACGGCGTACTGGACGTTCATCAGGCCGGACACACGAAGCTCCCGGGCCATGGCGTGGGTGTATTCCCGGATGGTGTCCATCACCTTCCGGCTGAGGGTATGGGGCGGCAGCACCATGGCGGCATCCCCGGAATGAACGCCGGCAAACTCAATGTGCTCCAACATCCCCCCCACCACACTGGTCCCTTGGGAGGGATCGGCAAACTGGCCGACGTCCGTGATGCAGTCGACGTCAACCTCGGTGGCATCCTCGAGGAATTTGTCAACCAGCACCGGCCGCTCGGGGGAGGCCTCCACGGCAAACCGCATGTAGTGCTGGAGCTCGGCGTCGGAGTAGACGATCTGCATCGCCCTTCCCCCCAGGACAAAGCTGGGGCGCACGAGCACCGGGTACCCGAGCTTGTGCGCCACTGCCAGCGCCTCCTGCTCCGTGGTGGCGATACCGTTGCGCGGCTGCGGGATCCCCAGCCGGTCGAGCATGGCGGCAAAGAGCTTGCGGTCCTCGGCCATCTCGATGCTCTGCGGCGAGGTCCCGATGACATTCACGCCGTTTTTCTGGAGCCCCAAGGCCAGGTTCAGCGGCGTCTGGCCGCCGAACTGGGCAATGGCCCCCCAGCACTTCTCGCGCTCGTAGATATGGAGGACGTCCTCCAGGGTGAGGGGCTCGAAGAACAGCTTGTCGCTGGTGTCGTAATCGGTCGAGACGGTCTCCGGATTGGAGTTCACCATGATCGTCTCAAACCCCTCCTCCTTCAGGGCAAAGGCGGCGTGGACGCAGCAATAGTCAAACTCGATCCCCTGCCCGATCCGGTTCGGCCCCCCGCCCAGAATCATGACCTTCTTGCGGTCGGAGGGCCGCACCTCGTCGTCCCCCCGGTCGTAGGTCGAGTAGTAGTAGGGGGTGTAGGCCTCGAACTCGGCCGCACAGGTGTCAACCAGGCGGTAGCTCGGAACGAGACCGATCTTCTTCCGTTCAGCACGGACGGCATCCTCGGTCCGCCCGGTCAGGTGGGCGATCTGACGGTCGGAGAACCCAAGGTTCTTGGCTTTGGTGAGCAGGTCAGGATTCATCGGCAAAAATCGGGCGAAGTAAGCCTCACCCGGAGTCGCCTGACAAGCCCTTCCCGGTCAAAAACTCCCGCCCCCCCCGATCCCCCCACACGGGAGAGGGCTACAAATCGGGCCTGAAAGCAATTGGAAGCTTGACCTGGGAGCCCGTTTTTTTGCATCACGCCTGCATGCTGAAGCGTTTTGCCATCCTTGTCGCGGGCCTCACGGTCCTAGGAACCCTCTCCGGATGCGTCCGCACGGTGGATGATCGCCATCGGATGGGGGTGCCGTTCCTCCGCGACAAGATCGAGGGACGCTATGAAGCGCCGATCGACAAGGTGCTCCGCGCGGCGAAGGAAACCCTCCAGCTGAACGGGCAGCTGACCGGTGAGAACACCGTGATCAACACGGTCGAGGGAATCATCGACGGCCGTCACATCTGGGTGCGTGTCGACCCTGTCGGCGATCGCTGGACCCGCGCCACGGTGCAGGCCCGGACCCGCGGCGGCGGCGCCGACCTCTCGCTCGCCAGCGAAGTCGACAAGCAGATCGCCCTCCGCCTGGCCACGGACAAGACCGTGCCGCCGTTCGTCCCTGCGGCCGACCCCTCTCAGCGCTCCTCGCGCCGCTGAGCCCGGCTCCCTTTCAACCCCAACCGCTGCTCGTACTCCCCAAGGGTGACGGCAGCGGTTTTTTTCTGCCCGCGTTCCTCCAGCCGAAGGAGGTTCAGGCGGGACCGGGCGTTCTCGGCAGCCGCGGCGTTGGGGAAAAGATCAATGACCCGCTGCAAGGTCGTGGCCGCGCCAGCGTGGTTTCCCTGCCGGCGCACCTGCATGTCGGCGATCGTGTTCAGCCAGTGGACCACCTGTTTCGGCTGCTGGTTGGGCATCGCCACCAACTCCTCCAGCTCGGCGATCGCCATCTCGGGACGCTGACAGTCGTCGGCGTACACCCGGGCGAGCTCCTCGCGCGCGTGGTTGTCGTCGGGATGCGACTTGAGATGCGCCAACAGGGCCCCGGCCTTTTCCACCCCGGACTGCTCCACGGGACGGCAGTCGACCGGGGTGTCCCGCAGCCCGATCCGCTCCTCCCCGTGGGGAAGGGGGATCGTGGGCCGGTCATGCCTTCCGAGGAGCATCGAGGGATCGGCCAGATGGGCGATCCGCTGCCGGGCGTCACGGGCCATCTCCGAGTCGGGAAACCGCTCCAGGATCGCCTCCAGGTCCTGACGGGCCAGCTCGGTGTCCTGGGCGTACTTCAGATGCCAGTCGCAGAGGGTCGTGAGCGCACCGGCAACCTGGGGGGGGTGGCGGTGGGACGGTTACACAACCGCTGGATGATCACCTCGGCCCTCGGCAGGTCGTGAAGATCCTCCGCATGAATGGCCGCCAGGAGCATCTGTCCTTCATGATCGTCGGGAAACCGGGCGAGCTCCGCCTGCACGGCCGCGATCGCCTCGGGATAGCGCGCCGCCACCCGCTTCGCGCGCGCGGCGGAGTAGAGGGGGCGCGGGATCAGCTCCTCGGTCCCGCCATCAATGGCCGACGTGATCGAGCCGGCCATGAGGCCGGCGACGTGGGGCGTCCAGAGAAGGCTCATCACGATGCCGATCGCCACGCAAACAAACGGGACAATGAAGGCGCCGCTGAACGAGGGACCGGTGAGACAGACCGGGATCAGAAGGCCGAGCATCAACCCCAGGGTGATGCACATCTTCAACCGAAGCGCCCCGGGCTCGCGGCTCCTGCGAAGCATCCCCCGAAGGATCCAAAACAGCCCGGCCACCACCAGCGCC
>DMJJ01000543.1 GCA_003452185.1 Verrucomicrobiales bacterium
CCTTCCCCCGGGCCCCCCGCCACGGACAACGTGGGGGTGGTGAGCTCCTCGCTCTGGAATCTCACGGGGGGGCGCACCCGCCACTGGGGTCGCGTCGCCACCGGGATCACCAACCGCGCGGTGCATTTCCCGGTTTCGGCCTTCAGCCCCTCCTTTGCCGTCTCCGCCGTGGATGCCGCCGGCAACGAGTCCCCGCGGTCCGAGGCCTTCTCGGCGAACTCCCTGACCCTTCCCCTCGTGGTGCACGACGTTCCTTCCGAAACCGCCACGGTCATTGTCGGGAGCTCCTTCCTCTACACTCTTTCGGCCTCCGCGACTCCCTCGCCGACGTTCACGCGTCTCGAGGGGCCCGCCGGGATGGTGCTCTCCAGGACCGGGGGGGCCAACCCCTCCCAGGACTACGCGGTGGTCCAGTGGATGCCCTCGGCCTCACAGGTCGGGACTAACTACTTCACGGTGTATGCCACAAACGCCCACACGAGCGGGGCGGGCGCGACGTTTGCGGTCCTGGTTCTCCCCAGCGGGACCGACCTCGGGGCCCCGACCTCGGTGGCGCGGATGACGGCTGACCTGGTTTCGTACGACCGATGCACCCTCAGTTGGACTCCGGCCGGGGACAATGTCGGGGTTGCGCTCTACCGGTTGACCGCGGTCCATTTCGGGGCCCCGGGGCAGGGGAACCAGACGCTCACGATGACGGTTCCGGGAGGGGTGACGAACACCCTGCTGACAGGCCTTCTGGCCTCCTCGGGCTACACCCTCAGCATCGTTCCGGTGGATGGGGCCGGCAATGCCGGTCCGGCAACCAGCATCTTCATCACCACCTTGGCGGCCCCTGCGGAGCTCCTCCTGGGGGTGGCGCCCGGGGTCACCCCTGGGACCTTGATCCTGCGCTGGACGGGGCTTGCCCCGGGCACCACCTATCTGCTGGAGAGCACGGACCAACTTTCTGGCACGGGGTGGGGAATCGCGGGGGCTCCCGGGGAATGGCCAAGCCCGGCTACGCAGGCCATCGTCCCCGTGGATCCCACTCTTCCGCAGCGCTTCTATCGTGTCCGTCCGAGCCTCTGAGGGATGACCGTCGTGACGAAGCCCTGGTTCAGGGGGCGGGAAGCTCCGGGAGCTTCAGGTCGGAGGGGGCACGGCCGGTGGGGGGGCGCTCGAACCGTTCACCGTAGAGCGAATGGCCCGGGATGAAGCCGCCGTGCGAGAGGAAAAACTCCCCTCCCTCCAGGCCCATGAACCGGTCGAGCCTGTCCGCCCGTCCGGTCGGATCATGGCTGAAGGTCGCCGCGGTCAGCTCGATCCAGGCCCCGCCGTCGGTGCGGATCCACTGGTTCCCGCTCCGGACCTTGCGCACCAGGTGGCCTGTCGACCCTCCGAAGTTCTCGCTGAAGCTGTAGAGCCCGCGGAGCCATCCTCCATCCCGAGGGGCGCGCCAGCTCGAGATCAGGACCCATTCCTTGCGCTCGGGATGGAAGTAGAAACCGGAGTAAACCGTGTGGGTGGAATCCACCGGCTTGGCTGTGACGAGAAATCGTTGCCGCTCTCCCGTCTTCCAGGGATAGACCAGGTGGCTGTGTCCGCCCGTCCCCTCGTTCCCGAAATCCCCCGCATCGACGCCCTCCCCCTTGGCGACCAGGGAAACGCGGTTTGTGGCCGCGACCCGGCGCCGATCGAGCGCCTCCTTGCCGCTGTCCCAGACGCTGAAAATGATCCTCCGTTCGGTGCGGCTGTTCACCTGCATTCCGAAGTACCCCCGGTGCCATCCGCACGCCATGTAGTAGGTGTGCACGGGATCCTCGACCGCGGTGAGCTCGCAGTAGAACGCCGAGACATTCGTCCCCGGGGGGGTCGGGTACATCAGGTGCACGGAGGCGGCGTTCCGCCGCTCCTTGAGGTTGAAGTGCACCCGGTTTGTGGCCGCCCCTGAGAGCAGCAGGGCCTCGATCTCCCCCTGGGGTGATCCGGGGGGCGAGAGCGACTCCAGGAGGATCCGGTGGTGGCCCGGCACCGTGAGGGTGGTCCGTCCAAAGACCACGGTCACGGGGTTGGTCCCGGCTCCCGTGACGCTGGCCTCAAGCGGGTGTCCTGCCACGGTCAGCCGGTAGCGGCCCTCCTTGTTCTCGGGGAGCCGGAGCCGGACCGAGGCGTCAAGCTCCCCAGCGCTCCGGAAGTCGCCAAACCAGGCGATCTGCAGACCGGGGTTGCTCCACCCGGTGATGCCCCGAGGCTCGGAGACCCGCGCCCCCTCGGGATCCGGCAGCAGATAGGCGGTGAAGGCCGGGATCTCCATCGCCTCCCGGGCCGCGCCCCGCGCCGGGGTCAACGGGCCGCCGGGGCCGGCGAGCGCGAGCAGAAGCAGGAGCAGGGCCTGGAGGGGTTGTGGGTACGACGCTGGGAGGAGGGCTCTCGGGTGCATGGTAAGTCAGGGGACACGGCTCTGGGACGGTTCATGGCTCGACGAGCGAGAGTTGCATCGCCAGGGCGAGGAAGATCGCCAGTCCGAAGTACGCGACCGTCATCGTCCAGCGCCGCTACTACGAGGTGACCCCCCGGCAGCGCTGGACGATGACGGTCGCGT
>DMJJ01000379.1 GCA_003452185.1 Verrucomicrobiales bacterium
GTCGCCACCGACCGCCAGACCTTCCAGTGGGCCCCCAAGGTGCGGGCCCAGGTGAACACGCAGCTGCGGGAGAACTACCGGGCCCTGACACGGGAACGCTCAGGCGACCTGGCCGTTGCCGGGGCCCGATCATTCGAATCCCTCAAGGGGGCCAGCGCCCCCGAGGCCGCCATCCAGCTCGGGACCGCGGAGAACCTCCGCGCCACCCCTCCGGCCCCCGTCGGGAGCGTGACGCCCCTCGCGGCCCCTGTTCCACCATCGCAGGCGACCCCCTCCACCCCCTCCCGCGACGGTATCAACACCCGTGGGCAGGAGCGTCGATTCCAGTACGCCGCGGGAAAGGCCTTCTACCGGAACGGCGACCAGTGGGTGGATTCCGCCGCCCAAACCCCCCGGGCCCAAGCCGCTCGACAGGTGGTCTTCGGGTCTGAGGAGTACTTTGGACTGCTACGGGAGCATCCCGAGTCCCGCCCCTGGCTGGCGATCGCCCGCCAGCTCCGGCTGGTGATCGAGGGTGTGCTCTACGACATCGTGGAACCAACCCCTCTCCCCGCGCCGAGGTCGTGAGCCCCGACGGGGACTTCGTTCGGGGTTTGTGCAATCCATAGTGCGCACCGACCCCGGCCGCCAACCAGCGCAAGTCACCCGATCTTGCGGTGTGGGAGGGGCTTGAAGGGGCAGGTTTCGGATGATGGGTTCACGGGATTCGGTCGTCCTTTATTGGACGCATGAACCTGATTCCTCCTCTCTCTGTCCGGCTTCTGGTCGTGGTGGTGCTTTTGGTGTTCGGGGTGCTGCCGGCGGAGGCGTTGATCCTTGCCTCCGGCGGGGGGGCCAGGGTGGCGGGGATTGCGGTGTCGTCCGGGGCGACGGAGGTGGAGCGGTTTGCGGCCCATGAGCTCGCGGCCCACCTGCATCGGATCACCGGGGCGTCGTTTCCCGTGCTGACCAACGATGCCCCGCCGGCCAGCGTCATCCTGGTGGGAGGAGGTCCGGCGGCCCGGCGGCGGTTTCCCGGCGTGGACTGGGATCGGCTCGGCCAGGAGGAGTTCGTGGTTGAGACGGATGGCCGGACCTTGCTGGTGGCCGGGGGGCGGCCCCGGGGGACCCTCTATGCGGTGAGCCGCTTCCTGCAGGATGAGTGCGGTGTGCGGTGGTGGACCCCCTGGGCCTCGACCCTCCCCTCGATCCGGCGGCTTGAGGTCGGGGAGGTCCATGTGCACGGGCGTCCCGCGTTTGAGTACCGGGAGTCGTTCTGGTATTCGGCCTTCGATGCCGACTGGTCCTGGCGCAACGGATGCAACGGCCAGTCCTCGCGGCTCACTCCGGACAAGGGGGGGCGGATCAACTACAAGGGCTTTGTTCACACCTTCTACCCGCTGGTCCCCCCGGAGGTTCATTTTGCGCAGCACCCCGAGTGGTTCAGCCTGATCAAGGGGGAGCGGTCGACGAACCGCGCCCAGCTTTGTCTTACGAATCCCAGGCTTCGGGAGTTCACCCTGGACCGGGTGCGGCAGTGGCTCCGGGAGTCTCCGGAGGCCGGGATCATCAGCGTCTCGCAGAACGACTGGTACGGCGCCTGCGAGTGTCATGCCTGCAAGGCGATGGACGATGCCGAGGGGACGCATGCGGCCACGATGCTCGATTTTGTGAACTCCATCGCGGAGAAGATCGAGCCGGAGTTTCCGGGCGTGGCCGTCGACACTCTGGCCTATCAGTACACCCGCAAGCCCCCGAAGACCCTCCGTCCCCGGCGCAATGTCATCGTCCGGCTCTGCTCCATCGAGTGCAACTTCCGGGAGCCCCTGGCCCATCCCTCCAATGCGGCCTTTGCGGACGACATCCGTGGGTGGTCCGCCATCAGCGACCGGCTCTACATCTGGGATTACACGACGGATTTCGGGCACTACGTGCAGCCGCATCCGAACTGGTTTGTCCTGGGGGAGAATCTCCGGTTTTTCCGCGACCACCACGTGCGCGGGGTCTTTGAGCAGGGGGCCTATCAGTCCCACGGGTCTGAGATGGCGGAGCTTCGGGCCTGGGTGCTGGCCCAGCTCCTGTGGAACCCCGGACGGAGCGAGAAGGCGTTGATTGAGGAGTTTCTGCACGGGTACTACGGGGCTGCGGCTCCGGCGCTGAGCCGGTATCTTGAGCGGATGCACGCGGCCTCCGAGGGGCAGAAGCTGACCTGTTTCTCCCGGACCGACGCCGCGTTTCTCAACGCGCGCAGCCTGACGGAGGGGGATGCGATCCTGGCCGAGGCCGAGCGGGCCGTTGCCCGCGACCCCGTGCTGCTGCAGCGGGTCCGGTTGGCCCGCCTCCCGGTGGGGTATGTGGTCCTTTCCCGATGGGAGCCGCTGCGCAAGGAGGCGGCCTCGGCCGGTATTGCCTGGCCCTGGGGGGAGTCCCGCAAGGCGTTTGCCGCCGGGTGGGCCCAGGTGGCTTCGGGCCTCCCGGGGTCGCCGCAGACCCGTGTCACCCTCCTGAGCGAGGGGGGCCTGACCCCCGAGAAATTCATCTCCCGGTTCGACAAGGACCCGTAACGCCGCTTCACCCCCACCCACCTCCCATCCCATCCCATGAGCGTTCGCACCCGTTTTGACCTGACGCAGGCCGACATCCCCCGGGCTTGGTACAACCTGCTTCCGGACTTTCCAGAGCCGCTTCCCCCCCCGCTTCACCCGGCGACCCGGCAGCCGGTGGGGCTCGCGGACATGACCGGACTGTTTCCCGAAAGCCTCGTCCGCCAGGAGATGAGTCCGGACCGATGGATCGAGATTCCCGAGCCGGTCCGTGAGATCTATTCCCTCTGGCGTCCGACCCCGTTGCTTCGCGCGGTGCGCCTCGAGCGTGCGCTCCAGACGCCGGCCCACATCTACTACAAGTACGAGGGGGTGAGCCCCGCCGGAAGCCACAAGGTCAACACCTCCGTCCCCCAGGCCTTCTTCAACAAGGAGGCCGGCACGCGACGCCTTGCCACGGAAACCGGGGCCGGGCAATGGGGGTCCTCCCTCGCCTTCGCCACGCGGCTCTTCGGCCTTGAATGCCAGGTCTACATGGTGAAGGTGAGCTTCGAGCAGAAGCCGTATCGGAAGATGATGATGCAGACCTGGGGCGCCGGGGTCGACCCCAGCCCCAGCACCCGGACCGAGTACGGCCGGTCCGTCCTCAACGGCGACCCCAACTCGCCGGGAAGCCTTGGAATTGCGATCAGCGAGGCGATCGAGGACACGGTCAAACATCCCGGGACCAAATACTCCCTCGGGAGCGTGCTCAACCACGTCTGCCTCCACCAGACGGTCATTGGACAGGAGTCGATCCGACAGATGGAGATCGCCGGAGAGTCCCCCGACATCGTGGTTGGCTGCGTGGGGGGAGGGTCAAACTTCGCGGGGATCGCCTTCCCCTTTATCCACCGGCGGCTCACCTCAGGAGGCGCCTGCAGGATCATCGCCGTGGAGCCCTCCTCCTGCGCATCGCTCACCCGGGGCGAGCTTCGCTACGACTTTGGCGACACTGCGGGGATGACGCCGCTCATGATGATGCACACCCTGGGGCACGATTTCATGCCCCCGAGGATCCATGCCGGCGGGCTTCGATACCACGGCATGTCCCCCATGGTCAGCCATCTCCTCAAGCTCCGGCTGATCGAGGCCGTGGCCCATCCGCAAGGGTCCGTGTTCGAGGCGGCGGTGCTCTTTGCCCGGACCGAGGGGATCGTCCCGGCCCCGGAGCCCTCCCACGCGATCCGGGAGGTGATTAACCAGGCGATCCGCTGTCGCGAGGAGGGAAGGGGAAAGGTGATCCTCTTCAACCTCTGCGGCCACGGGATGCTGGATCTGGCCGCCTACGAGACGTTTCTTTCGGGCAAGCTTCAGGACGCGTGAGCCGGCGGCGCGCGGGGCCCGACTCGCCTCGGCGCTGTTTCGACGGCGGGGGGTGGGCCGCCCCTCAGCGCCCCGGGCGCTCCCCGACCAGGGGCTGGGTGCTGCGGAGGTACGCGAAGAGGTCGCGCACCTGCTGGTCGCCCAGTGGGTCGAGCAACCCCTCCGGCATGAGGGATGTGCCACCGGGCCGCATCTCGGCGATGGCGGAGCGCTCGAGGGAGACCGTCTGTCCATCCACGCCGCGCAGGACCACCCGGTTTGTGTCCTGCTCCACCAGGAAGCCGCTCAACGACCGCTCGTCCCTGGTCTCGATGCTGTAGTTCTCAAATCCCTCCCGGATCTCGGCGCTCGGGTTGACGATGTTCAGGAGCATTCCTTCAAGATCGTCCCGCTTGTAGGTGGTGAGGTCGGGGCCCACCTTGCCTCCGTCGCCGAAGAGGGTATGGCAGCCGGCGCACGTGGCCTTGAAGAGGTCGCGTCCGTTGTATGGATCCCCCACCCCGCCCCGAACCACGGAGGCGAGAGTGAGTATCTTTTTCTCCATTTCGGCTGTCGTGGGCGTCCCGGCCGGGCCCCAGAGCTTGTCTGCGAGGGACCTGACCGCAGGGTCTTTGAGCTGCCTGACCTGCCGCAGGACGGCCGGGTTGACCTGTCCCTTGGGAATGGTGCCTGCCTCCACCGCGCGGAGGAGCGCCAGGGTCCAGGGAATGCGGCTGGCGAGCAGGTTCTGAGCGGCCGCCTGGGTGTCACGGTCGAGCTTGGGGTGGAGGAGGGCGACCTGGGTGGCGATCCTCGGATCCTCATGACCCTGGAGGGCGGCGAGGGCTGCGCGACGCAGCGCCACCTGCTTCGCCGTCGACTGTTCCAGGAGCGAGAGCACGGGGTCGATCGACTCGGGGATTCGGACTTCCGCCAGGATGCCCAGGTACTCAAGGCGTCGCCCCTCGGGGGTGGAGGGATCGACGATCGCACGGAGCGCGGCCTTCACCGCCTCGGCCCTTCCCTGGCGCAGCCCGAGGGAGAGGGACCCCTCCATATGGCGGGCCATCGCACTGACCAACTCTGGCGGAAGCCCGGAGAGCGGACGTCCCTTGTAGGCCTCCTCAAAGCCGGCCATGAGCTTTCTGGCCTGCGCCTCGCCGGGCGCCAGCTCAAAGAGCCGCGCAGCGGTCAGCAGGTTGGTCTTTCCCCCGGACTGGGCGTAACGGCGCATCAACCGATCGAGCAGCTGGCCTGAGACGAGGGGGCGGTTCCAGAGCGGGGTTTCCTCGAGGAGCGAGACCACAGCCCCCCGTTCGGACTCGGCCTTGTCCTCGAGAGCCCACCAGAGCAGCAGCGGCACCCGCGGGTCCTGAAGGTCCTCATCGTGCTCCAGGAGGCGTCGCAGGATGGGAAACCCCTCCGCCGCTGGAAGCCGGCGGACGGAGCAGGCGATCTGGGCCCGGACCTCCACCTGGGGCTCCCGGGCGGCCAGCGTCGCGAGGGCGTCCCGCAGGGCAGGGGGGAGCTTCCCGGCATCGGCCATGAGGCGGACGGTCCAGAGGCGGACCTGGGGATTGGGGTGTGCGAGCCAGCGGACGGCCCGGGCCTCGGTCAGGCCGCCGCCCAGGTGGAGGGCCCAGAGCGATTCGAGGGCAACAGGCCCGGGCTCGCTGTCGATCAGTTTCTCGAGGGTGGGAAGAGTCGTCGCATCATGACGGTCGGCGAGCAGGCGAAGCGCCGTCTGGCGGAACCAGATGTTCGGGTTGCGGAGCTGGGCGAGGAGCTCGCTGGAGGAGGCCGTGGCGAGGTTGAACCGGGGTGCTGGGCGTGAGCCGCGGGCCCGAAGGCGGTAGATCCGCCCGTTGCTCGCGTCGAGCTGCCCTTCGTGGTTCCGGTAGTGGTTGACCTGCCGGTCGTACCAGTCGCAGACGTACACCGCCCCGTCGGGCCCTGACTTGATGTCGACGGGGCGGAACCACTTGTCATCGCTGCTCACGGGATGCCCCACGTCCCGGGTTCGGAAGGTTGAACCGACGGGGGTGATTTCGCTCATCACGATCCGCCCCTGCAGCGGCTCCACCCCCAGGAGGCGCCCCTGATAGCCCTCGGGCAACGCTCCCCCGGCGTAGAGGATGAAGTTGTGCGTGAAGCGCTCGACGTCGTTGTGCGCCATGGCGGGGAAGTACCCGAAGGCATACGGATTGGAGAGGGGCCCATGTTTCTCGAACCCTTTCTGCAGATACGCCCCCTGCATGTAGTGGAAGCCGCGCGTGTTGCCACCGTTGTGCCCGGAGAAAATCCTCCCGGCCTCGTCGATCTCGCATCCGAAGGCGTTTCCTCCCCCTTCGCTGAAGACCTCGAAGCGGCGCGTCTCCGGGTGGTACCGCCAGATCTGCTGCCCCATGGTGTGGGCGATCGGTTGGGCGTCGAGCCCGGGCCGTGTGATGGCGGCCGTGACCGTGCTCCCCTGGGCGGCGTAGAGCCACCCGTCGGGTCCCCAGCGGAGGGAGTTGACCACGGAGTGTGTGTCCTCGAGGCCGAAGCCCGCGAGATGAACGATCGGATCCCCATCCGGCACATCGTCGTTGTTCGCGTCGGGGTAGAAGAGGAGGTAGGGCGGGTTGAGGACCCAGACCCCGCCCCGCCCCCGGCAGACGCTGGTTGCAATGTTGAGGCCGTCGACAAAGACCGTGTGCTTGTCGTACACGCCATCCCCGTCCGTGTCCTCGTGGATCGAGATCCGGTCCGCCCCCCGGACGCCGCGGGGCGGGGGGAGGGGAACCTTGTCATACACGGCGCGCCAGACGTTGTCGCGGCTCACCATCGTGAGGCCTGCGGGGTGGGGGTACTGTCGGTACTCGACAACCCACATCCGGCCCCGTTCGTCAAAGTTGAGAAACACCGGTTGGGCGACCTGCGGCTCCGCGAGCACCTGATCCCACTCGAGATCGGGAGCGACGTGAAAGCTCTTGGCCGCCTCCGCCGGGGAAAGCGGGTGCAGGGGATCCATCGCCGGAGTCGTGGTCGTCGCCGTTCCCCCGCGTGAGGCTGGTGTGGCGGGCTGCGGGTTGGGAGGAATCGCCACGCCGGGGGTCGGGGCCGCGGCGGGGGGAATCGGGAGGTCGAGGGCCCAAAGGATCCCGTTCAGGAGAAGGCGACGAAAACTCGGGTCGGCAAAATCCCCCTTCGCCCCCATGGAGGTGTAAAAGACCCGCCGGGCCTCGGAGGTGTTGATCCACGCGACCGGCTCCCGCGGCGACTTGCCATCCTCGGTGGCCCCTTCCAGCAGCGGCGTCACGGTGTTGAGCAGCTTGCGGTACTTGTAGAGATGGGAGGGAACGCGGAACGACGGGCTGACCCCATTGAGGATCGGGTTCCCTGCCGTCTCAGGGATGAAGCTGACCACGGTCGCCGG
The DNA here is from genome assembly GCA_003452185.1 of Verrucomicrobiales bacterium. Classification (GTDB taxonomy): domain Bacteria; phylum Verrucomicrobiota; class Verrucomicrobiia; order Limisphaerales; family UBA11320; genus UBA11320. The sequence continues at coordinate 7,285 of DMJJ01000379.1, forward strand.
GCCCGCTCCATAGTGTCCCTGGTAGTCGGCCCCCAGAATCTCGTCATCAAAGCCAGGCCAGGCGTTTTCCGGCGAGGGGGCCGGCTGCGGATCGAAGGCATGGCTGGCGGTGCGGATCCCGACGACCGGTTTCTTCGCAGCGACGTGGGCCCGGATCAGGTCGAGGTCGGCCTTGGAGAGAGCCCTGCGCCGAACGCTCACCAGGAGGAGGTCTGCGGCCTTCAGGGCGGCGAGACCCGGGAAGCGGTTCTTGTCCTCCTCACTCGACTGGGCAAGGGTGACGTCCAGTCCCCGCGGCTCCAGTTCGCGGCGCGCAAAGTCGGGCAACGTCGTCTTGGTGTCGTATTCATCCTCCCCGATCAGGAAGAGCAGGCGGGGGCGCACATCCCCCTTGAACCGGAACGGCTCCCCGCCCAGCAGGTCGGCGCTCGTGACCGAGGGACACCAGTACTTCTCGATGTGCTCGACCACCAGCTCCGTCCCCCGGAAGTGGGAGACATAGGGGGCCTTGCGATGGTTGTACATCGAGTCGGTCATGTCCCGCATGACGACGACGTTCTGCCCCTGCGCGACCATCTGCCGGATCGAAAACGGCCGCCCCAGGACGCACATGTTGGCGTGCACCCCCATCACAATCACGTTGGTGATCCCGCGCTGCCGCATGAGATAGAAGGCTTCGACGGAGTCTGTGATCGCATCCCCCGGCTCAATCCCAAGGGCGGGGTGCTGTCTCGACCAGGCTTTGTGGGGCTTGCAGTCGGGGCATCCATCACACCCTTCATCGGAGTCGTCGATCGGAAGCCGTGGCTCCTTGGCCCCGGCGAGCGAACACCACCCCTGGAGCGGAACCCGGGTCTCGGCCTTGGGTGCCGACTGCGCGAGGAGGCGTCCCGGGTGATCCTTGTAATAGGGCATCGTGTCGCTCGGACAGTGCACGATCAGCATCCCCCGGGCGCGGGCGGCCTTGACCACCTCGTTCATCCGCGGGGCCATCTCCGCGACGCGGGCAGTGGCGTCCGGGCACCAGTGCTGGTCCCACATGTCACAAATGACGACGGCGGTCCCCTTCGGCTCCCAAAACACCCGCTGCTCCACGACCCTGAACTCGTTCGTGTTCTCCGGGTCGGGGATCCTCCCCCGGGTATGAAGCTCGAGAGGCGCCGCGGTGCCCGGGATTGCGAAAAGCCCCACCCCGTTCCCAAAGACCAGAAGGAGCAGAAGCCGAAGAGATCGTGTCGCGGTATGCATTGGGCGTTGGAGACACTTGAGGGAACCGGATCCCTCGCAGGCTGTCGAACCGATAATCCCAACCCCGTTCCGCGCCCCCGGGCTGCGGGCAATTCCCCCCCCTCCTCGATCCTTCAGACCCAGCCTTCCCCCAGAACGGAGGCTCCTTTCCCTAGGTACTCCCTAGTGAGTCCCTAGTGAGT
>DMJJ01000315.1:0-8681 GCA_003452185.1 Verrucomicrobiales bacterium
ACTATGGCATCGAAACCCTGAACATCGACCTGGGCTCCGGGGACGACCTCTTTAACGTCCAGGGGACCTCGGCCACCACGAACCTCCGGACCGCCGCCGGGGCCGATGAGATCTACGTCTCCTCCACCGCGAATGTTTCCCCGGTGACCGGGCGCGTCGGCTTCATGGCCGGCAATGTGGTTCATTTCAGCGGTGATGACCTTCCGGTCCTCGCCTTTGAGCTCGCGACGGACACCGACGGAGTCAGCCTGGTCATTCGGAACGATCGTGGGCTGCTTGTGCGAAGGATTAACCTCGGGAGCCAGCTGGCCGGGACCCATCTGCCCGTCTGGGATGGGACCGATGACAACGGGTCGCGGGTCGCGCCCGGCGCCTACAGCTACAGCCTCCTCAACGCGGCGGGGGTGGAGGTCGGGGTCACCTCGATGCGTGGAACCCTGGATGCCATCGGAGGCGTCCTGAACATCGACGCCGGGTCTGGCACGAATCTCCTGATGGTGAGCGACGCCGGATCCCGGACCGGCGATGGGAGCGCGGCGCAGCCGGTCCTCATGACGGCGAGCCTGATCCGCGGCCTGGCTCCGAGCGACATCACCTACGCGGCGAGCGGAACCTTCGCCTCCGGCATCACCCTCTGGGCGGGCTATGGGGCGGACTACTTCAACGTGGTGGGCTCGAGGCCCGAGAGCGGAGTTGCGCCGGGGGGCGGCGGGGCGATCCGCACCGTCACGACACTCAACACCGGCCTCGGGGATGATCATCTGAGGGTCGCCCTGACCGCGGGACGGGATGGGTTCTTCGTCCTCAACACCCAGGGGCCGTATGACCATGACGACACGGGAGTGGTGCGCAGCGACAACGACACGGTCGACGCTTCACCCTCCTCGCTCCCGCTTGTCATCTTTGGCGGCCAGGGGAAGGACGACATCACGGGCGGGAGCGGCAGCGATATCCTGTTCGGGGACCGCGGCCGGGTGGAATCCGTGGACGCCCTTGGCCGGGTGGTGCAGCTGCTGGGCTTTGGCGGCATCGGGGATATCACCGATGGGATCTCCCACCTGGTGACCACGGTGATCAACCGTGATCCGTCGGTCGGCAGCAACGATTACCTCAACGGAGGGCCCAACACCCCCGGGACCCAGGACCTCGTGTTCGGCGGGGCCAACGGGGGTGGCGCGGTTCGGGCCGGGGGCTTCGATGGCGATACCCTGGTCAGCACGGCGGGTGACGATGTGCTGTTCGGGGATATCGGCCGGTTGAACCTGGTGGATGGCGTGGTGGCGTTTGCGGAGACACGTGAGACAACCCTAGGCGGCGCCGATGCCATCGATGCGGGCAACGGGGACAATCTGGTATTCGGGGGCCTGGGGGGCGATCGCATTGCCACGGGTTCGGGCCGCGACCTGGTCGTTGGGGACTACGGCAATGCGACCTACCTCGGGCGGGTGCTCGCCCTGATCCAGAGCACCGATCCGACGGTGGGTGGCGATGACATCATTGAGTCGGGCGACGGCTCCGACATCGTGCTCGGCGGGATCGGCAGCGACGTTGTCCGGAGTGGCACCGATTTCCGGAACGACATCCTCCTGGGTGACAACGGACGGGTGACCTTCACCCCGTCCGGAGCCCTGGTTCTTGTCGAAACGTTCAGCCCCGAGCTTGGAGGGGACGACCTGGTTTACGGCAGCGGGGGAAATGACCTCATCCTGGGCGGGTTTGGCGCGGATGAAGTTCATGCGGGAGCCGGGAACGATATGGTGCTGGGCGACAACGGATTCATCCAGTTCACCGTCACGCCGGGGCCGCTTCTCTCCGGAGGACGGGCCTCCGGCAACCGCCTGCTCGCGGGGAACGCGGCAGCCGCCCTGGCCCCCTCGTTCCCGGACCGGTTCAGCCCCGCCGCGATCCGCCTGGTCAGCGTGACGTCGCCAACCCTTGGGGCGGGAGACCGCATCGACGGGGAGGATGGGGACGATCTCCTCATCGGGGGAACGGGCGGCGACGTGATCAACGGCGGCGCTGGCAACGACAGGATCTTTGGGGACCACGGGCAGGTGGATTTCCATCTCCCGGCAAACCGCAACTTCAGTTCCATTTTCACGCAGCCGGGCGACGGGGGCGGGGAGGATCTTCTCCACGGCAACGCCGGGGACGATGTGATCCTGGGAGGGCAGGGGAGCGACCTCATCTACGGGGATGCGGGAGATGATGATCTGATCGGCGGGCATAATGTGGCGGGCGGCGTCGATGCCGGTGACCGGCTGGACGGGGGTGCAGGCAACGATGTGATTCTCGGGGACAACGGTGTGATCGTCCGGCGCGGCGACTCGATCACCTTGCGGGCGCAGGTCGTATCGGGGACGGCCTTGTTTGACGCCCGGGGCAATGTCCTGATCACCAATGAACCCCAGGCCATGCCCACGGGGGCGGCCGCCCGGACCATCCGCCTGATCAACGAGGCCGTGGCCCAGGGGGATGACCTCATTGCGGGCGGGGCAGGGGACGACATGCTCTTTGGTCAGCTCGGGAACGACGTCCTCCGGGGCGACGGATACATCGATCCGGCGCTGGTGGGGGTCGAGAGCCTGAAACGGTCGATCGACAACACGACGGACGGCGACGACTACATCGAGGGGAACGGCGGCGCGGACACGATCTTCGGCGACCTGGGTCAGGACGACCTGATCGGGGGGAGCTCGGACTTCTTCGGCCTTGGGACCGTGGACCAGCGCGCGGACGGGTCGGACACCCTGTTCGGCGGCGACGGCACGGATACGGTGCGGAACACCCCGGGAGACACCTCGCCCAATGGGGCGGCGCGGGATGCGGACACGATTCTGGGGGACAACGGGCGAATCGTGCGCATCGTTGGCGTGAACGGCGTGGCCGGGGGCTTCCTGAAGCTCAACTACGACAACACCCCGGGCTCGACCCTGCGGATCATCCCGCGCGCCGTCGTGACCCTGGACTACACGCCGGGGAGTGTGGGGGCGAACGACCAGGGGGCGGCGGACTTGATTCACGGTGAGGCGGGCAATGATGTGATCTATGGGATGACGGGGGATGACGTCCTGTATGGCGAGGGACAGGACGACGTTGTCATTGGCGGGGCGGGGGATGATTGGATCTCCGGGGGCACCGGGGACGACGCCCTCCTGGGGGATGACGGGTGGGTCATGGCGAGCCGCAACGGGCTTGCGGAGCCGTTGTACGGAATCCAGCCGGCCCAGCAGCAAACAATCACCGCCGCCACGAGCGCGACGGCCACGATCAACGTTGCAGGGCGGATGAACTACGCCGTCCAGCTGATCCAGCCCGACCTTGGGGGTCGGGACATGATCTACGGCGGGCTTGGAAACGACTTCCTGCACGGGGGGGCGGGGAGCGACGGGCTCTCGGGTGCCGAGGCCCTGCCTGAGTTCTATGCCACTCCGGCGCTTTCCGGCTATCGGATGTTCACCCCGGGGGTGCTCCACTATGACCCCCTGAACCCCCTGGCCAAGATCGCCAACCATCCGCTCAATTTTGAGGCAGTGGATGCGGCGGGCCGGGTCGTGCACGACGGCGAGGATGCCCTCTTCGGGGAGGCCGGGGACGACTGGCTGGTGGGCGGAACCGACGTTGACTACCTGTACGGCGGCGTTGGCAACGACATGCTGAACGCGGACGACAATCTCGACACGAACGGCGGCGCCAACACGACCGTTGAGACCCCGGCCTTTACCACGGCCGACATCGCCTTTGGTGACCTGGGACAGGACACCATGATCGCGAACACCCCGCTGGAAAAGCTCTTCGACCTGGCCGGCGAGTTCAACGGCTACCTGAGCCTCTCCAGCAACTACGGGTCGGCGAACGCGGTCTCGTTCGCCGTGGCAGGCCCGTTCCTGCGCCTCCTGATGCTGAGCCAGGGGGCGGACCCCGCCCTGGTGGGCTTTACCCCACAGGGCCTCTCGACGTCCGGGCGGGGTGTGTGGCAGATTGGAGGAGGTCCATGATGCCCTGTTTTCAGAGCCACCGGGGGTTGCGTTTTGCCCTGGCCGCCATGCTTTTGGCAGCCGGGGTGGTCTTGCGCCTGGACGCATCCGATGCGCGGGGCTACGGGGTCTTCAAGTCGGTGGACTATGTCCAGACCTCGACAAACCCGCCCGTCTTGCTGAGCGACTTCCCCTTTTCCTTCGCTGCGATCGCCCAGCCGGTCGGGGTTTACAGCAACCAGATCACCCGCGTGACGGTGGAGTCGCCCCTCGGGTTTGTGGATCCGCTCCTTGCCCCTGCCACCGGGACGGATCAGCCGTTCGCCTTCGGCTTCGGAGCCGGCTCCCAGGCTGAGCTCGATGCCTACTATCCGACCGGCACCTACACCCTGCGCATCAGCGCGGCGCGCGATGGCGAGCGGGTGATCCGGCTCCCGCTCCCGACCAACAGCTTCCCCGCGGCCCCCCCCCGGGTGTCCAACTACCCGGCGGCCCAATCGATCGACCCCACCCTCTCCTTCGCCCTCGGCTGGGACCCGTTCATCGGAGGAACCACGAACGACTTCATCAGCCTGAGCATCGTGGACCGGAACAACCGGGTGGTGTTCCGGTCGGCCGCCTTCGCAGAGGAACCGGGATTGACCCTCCTGAGCGGCACCAACACCTCGGTGATGATCCCTGCCGGCACGCTCGGACGGGGGGAGACCTATTACGGGTATCTTTACTTTGAGAAGGATGTGGTGAACCAGAGCACCAACTACCCCGGTGCCCGGGGCTTGGTCGGCTTCTCCAGGGCGACCTCCTTTTCCCTCCAGACGAGCACCCTCGCTTTTCGGCTGGAGTCCCTGGGGGTCAATGGGACACAGTTCGCCGTGCGATGGCAGGGGGGTCCTGGACGGACCTACATCCTGCAATCGTCGACCGACCTGGGCAGTACCAACTGGACTTCCGTGTCCACGAACGTGGGGACGGGCGGTTCCATTACCCTTACAAATGTCATGACGACGACCCTTGGTGCCCATTTGTTCCGACTCCTGATGCTGCCATGAAGCCTCCGACCTTCGAGGCGGCGGCTCATCCCCTGGTGGTTTGCTCCCTGGCCCTGGCTTCGATGAGCCTTTGCGGGGAGGCTGTGCGGGCCGATGGGCCTCCCGGCTTCGTCCCCCAACAGCCCCTCGCCGACGGATCGACCACCCTGGGTGGCTACATCGATACCTCGATCATGTGGTCGGCGACCGCGCCGCGGGATGCCGGGTCGGTGGCCCCGTTTCCCAACAGCCTCCGGATGCCGGGCCGGCTCTACGACACCCCGGCGCGGATGAACGGTTTCAACCTGAACGTCGTGAGTCTTGAGCTCGATCGACGGCCGCCGGAGGAGTCCTCCTGGGGGGTGGGCTACCATGTCCAGACCCTGTTTGGGCCCGATGTGGCCCTGCGGGGCGCCTATTCGCTGGCCGCGGGCTCCTCCCAGACCACGGGCCTGAGCAGCGCCCACATCATCGTCAAGGCCCCGGCTGGGAATGGGCTGGAGTTCCAACTCGGCTACTTCACCTCCCCGCTCGGATATGAGGTGTACGACAGCTATCTCAATCCGAATTACAGTCACTCCTACGGCTACTTCATCGAGCCGAAGGCCCACACCGGGCTTACGGCCAAGTATGACCTCACGGAGCATGTGAGTCTGCTGGGGGGGGTGGCGAACAGCTACTCGGCCTTCATCGACGCCCCGCTGACCCACCGCGCGGCATCGAAGACCTACCTGGCCGTGGCGAAGTTTGATGCAGGGTCGTTCTGGCGGAAGGATGCCACCCTGAGCCTCGGGTACACGGGGGGGAATACCGCGACCTCCGCGGCGACGGACGTGTTTCCGCGAATCCACAACTTCCACGCCGGCGCGGATCTTCCCTTGGGGCTTCCCGGGCTTGGCCTGGGGCTGGCCTACGATTACCAGGCGAACTTCGCTGCCGGGGTTCCGGCGGTCTTCCTCTTTCCGCCAGGGCCGATGTCGAGCTACGCCAACGCGACCGCGGCCTATCTGAAATACGACCACGGCAAATGGCAGCTCCGGGGCCGTGGTGAATACGCCACCGCCACGGCCGGAAACACCATCCTGGCCCCTCGGGGAGCCCTGGGCTCGTCACGGCCGATGTTTGGCCCGAACGATGACAAGTTCGTGGCCCTCACCGGGACGGCGGGATATCGGATCTGGGAAAACGTGGTTTCGCGCTTTGAGGTGCGGTGGGATCGCGACGTCGCAGGAGGCGTCCCCGTCTTCGGAACCGCCGCGCATCCGCTGAAGAACTCCGTCACCGTCGGGGTGAACCTCGTGTATCGGTTCTAGGCGACCGGGGCCCATCGCCCGATTGTATCGGACAGATGCCCCGCAGGGCGGAGTGCAGGCACGTGGGCCGGGGTTCACGCCGTCGGGCGCTGCCCCAAGCGGGCCTGATCCCGTCGTCCCGAGGCGTAGGCTTCAAAGACGCGACGGATCTCATCCCGGACCCGCCGAAACACCGCGAGCTTCTCCTCCTCGGTGCCGGTGGCATGGGCCGGATCATCGAACCCCCAATGATGGCGGTTCACCTGCCCGGGAAATGTGGGACAAACCTGGTCCGCATTGCCGCAGACTGTGATGACGGTCTCCACGTCCTGTGCCTGGAATTCATTCAGGTGCTTTGAGCGGTGGGAGGAGATGTCGATGCCAATCTCCCGCATCACCTGGATCCCCAGCGGATGGACGTAGCCCGCGGGCTTGGATCCGGCGCTCCGCACGTCCAGGAGATCCCCCGCGGCCGCCCGCAGGATCCCTTCGGCGAGGTGGCTTCGGCAGGAGTTGCCTGTGCAGAGAATGAGGAGGGTTGGCTTGCTCATCGTGAGGTGCGGGTGGTTGGAGGAACGCGGCGATGTCGGCTTGAGGATGGGGAGCGGGGGGCGGTGGCCAGGCCTTCCGACCGCCTCTCGCAGTCAAAGCGAATCGTTTGAAACGTGCGCAAGTCGGCGGCGAGGAGAGGGTGCGCCTCCCGGCAATCCGCAAGGCATCGCAGTTGCCACTCCAGCTCCCGGGGCGGCCCGGGAGGTAGGGAGTAAATCACCCACTGGCCCTGCCGGCGGGCAACCACAAGCCCCCGCTTGCGGAGATAGGCCAAATGCTTCGAGGTGGCGACTTGGGAAAGGCCGAGAACCTCCTGCAGATGGCAGACGCAAAGCGGAGCCTGGGCCAGCAGATGCATGATCCGCAGGCGGGTCTCGTCACACAAGCAGTGGTAGATTTCGATCAGGCGCACGTGCTGGTCAGGAACATACCTACGCACGTATATGCGTCAATCCATCAAGCAAGGGGTGCAATCTTGGGCGTGGGCCCAGGGAAGGGTTATCGGGCCTGAGGGAGGGCGCGGGTCCAGTGGCGCAGGACCCAGAGGGCGTTCCCCACAAAGCAGGCGACCCCGATGGAGGTGATGCCCCAGGCCGGGGCTGCCCACTCCTCCCGCCCCAGGGCGGCTGCGGTGGCGGTGGCGAGGATTCCCGCGATGTAGGCAAGGAGTCCGGCCGCCTGCAGGCCCTGGCACGACATGTCAGAGAGTCCGGGGACGGGTGCCTTGCCCGCGACCGGCGCGTAGGTGCGAAACCAGACGAGAAACGGGAGGATTTTCTGCATCATTCCGAGGATCGCCAGGGTCACCACGCCGAACAGGGCGAGGATCCCGTAAGCCCCCTCGAGCTGCGCGCTGAACTCGCCCGCCGGGAGCCACGGGGACCCGAGCGCCAGCCCGATGGCCGCCGTGGGCGCGAGGAGGCAGAGGGCGGCGAGGAAGCTGCGAAGGCCCCAGTCGAGCGGGCCCCGTCGACGCGCTTTGAGAATTGCCCGCATCTCCGCCCCAAAGAGCCCCAGCCCGACGAGAGCCACCCCGGCAAAGAGAAGTTTCCACGAGCTGCCGAGGGTGATCGTTACCACAAGCCCCGCCACCGCCGTGTTCAGCAGGATCAAGGACGCGAAGGCGCGCCGCTCGCTGCACAGGGTTCCGAGGGTGAACATCGGCACCAGGCGGTAGGAGACACCCACGATCAGCGTGATGAAGCATCCAAGGATGCCGAGGTGGGCGTGGGCGTGCATCTCGGACATCGGGGGCCAGAGGTTAATCTGGGGCCAGCACTTGGCGGAGGCGAGGAAGAGTCCGACCAGCATCGTGAGTGTCAGCCAAGTGACGGCGGATCCGATGCCGAAACTGACCGGCGTGCGGCGTTCCACCTGTTTCAGGGTGCGGTACAGGTTGTACGCCAGCAGCCCGACGCCGAGCCCGAAGATCGACCCAAAGTGGCCCACTTGCTTCAGGTTCCAGACCCAGAACATCGCCACCATGCCGGGAACCCCCACCACCTGGCAGAGGAAGTGAATCCGCGCCAGCCGCTCGCTGTGGATCCGGGTTTCCAGGGCCACCGGGGTGAGCTGGTACACTGCCCCGCTCACGACGCTGACAATGAACCCGAGGACCACCCAGTGGGTGAGGGCGACGATCTGCGGGCTGTAGTGGTATTGGACCAGGAGCGCCGGGTGGAACAGCAGGTACGCGCCGGCGCTCAGCAGGCAGGCCATCCCGAAGAGCATGAATCGGAGCGGCAGGGTGACGTCCGGGGCGTGCACGGCGGCGATGGCCGCCTTGCGGAGCGGGATGTGGCAGTGGCGACCTCCTGCCGCGGAGGAGGTGG
>DMJJ01000315.1:8952-9280 GCA_003452185.1 Verrucomicrobiales bacterium
AGGAGGTGGTGGGCTCAGGCACGGTGAATCGTGGTAAGGAAGCTTCCATGGGGTGTGGGCTCGGTGGTGGCGATAAAACCCCGGTGGGCCAGGAGGTCATGAAGATGCACCGGGCGACGGTCGGTAAGCGCCTCGAGGGCGCCGCCCTCGGGAAGGGATTCCAGGGCCCCAAGGATCCGGACCAGCGGCTCCGGCGGCAGCAGCCCGCGGGCGTCCACCACCACGAGGGAGAGTCCCCCGGCCGGGGCGGCATCACTCTCGTGCGTGGGGTGTGGGAAGCTCATGGGGGGATCCTGTTCAAGTGTGGGCGGTCTCGCTGGCAGTATCC
>DMJJ01000061.1 GCA_003452185.1 Verrucomicrobiales bacterium
GCTGCCCACAAAGTCCTGCTGGTGCTGGCACAGTCGGATTCCCGGATCCTGAAAGACCCCGCCCCGGATGTCTCGAACCTGAAGCTCATAGATGGGGGAACCCAGGTCGAGTTGCACGCCTGGTGCAAGACCGGGGATTTTGGCGCCGTCACCAGCGACCTGGTGGCCGGGGCTCCCGCCACCCTGGCGGCTGCGGGCATCAAGGGCCCCGACAAATCGGTGGTCTTCGTTGAGCGTCGGTAAGCGGCCCCCGCCTCATGACGGCCGGCACTGCTCACGCGCCCCTTCCGGAGGATCCGCTCGCGCGGTTTCTCCACTCCCTGGGGGCGGAGGGGCGGGCCGTTGTCGATCCATCGGCTCCGCCGGCCGCGGGGCCGGCGGTCATCCACCTCCTCTCCGAACTCGAAAGTGCCGCCCGGGAGGAGCTCGCCTCCCCGCCCCCCCCGATTTCCATGCCGTCGGCGGCCTGGGCCCTCCGGTTGCTCTATGAAGGGTGCCGCTTCGTGGTCTGTCGGGATGTGGGGGAGCCCGAGGTGGTCGCCTCCCTGAAGGCCCCCTGCCCCGAGGCCCGCTCGCACTCCGTTGATTGGTCCGTCGACCTGCTCTTCAGGCATCTTCCAGACCTGGTGGCGAAAGCGCGACATCTGAACAAGGCCGATCCCCTGGTTCGGGAGCTCCAGTTTCTGGCGGTGAGCTGGCCGCTCTCCTCGGTCGGGGTCCCCGGGCTGACCGGGACACCCCTCGACCTGGACCCGTTTCTGGGCCACCCGGCCCTCAGGCAGCTCTACGTCGACCGGATCCTCCGCACCCAGGATCTCTCCCGGCTCGGACACCCCGTCGTCGACGAGGGGCTCAGGACGGCCATCGGTGCCCACCCGGAGCTGGCCCCCGAGATTGCCCGCGGGCTCTGATCCCCCCTCCCCTTCCCCCCGCGGGCTCTTGCCTCGGTTTGGCACCCCGACGCTCCGCATCGGGACACTTCCCGGCGGCCGGCCCCCGTGCCCAAGCGGCGGTGGGGCATGGCATGCAACCTGTTTCAATCAGGGAAATGGGTGGAGAGAAGCGTCCGAAAAGCCTGACAGAAACCGGTCTTGGCAGCACATCGCGCGGCGTGGCAGTGGAGGGGGGGATGAATCCACCCCCGCCGCGGGTCCGCCTGGCGCACCTGGCGCGGGAGGCGGCCCGGACCTGCACCGAGCGGCCCTGCACCCAGGAGTTCCAGCTGGTCGAGGATGGCCCCTTTCCCAGCGTGGAGATTCTCGCCCTCCTGACTTTCAGCTACGGGACCGGCGTGTTTCCGGTCGACCGGATCTCGCACCTCGCGCGCACGGACGTACTCTACCTCAGCCTGATCGGAACCACCCCCCCTGCCCCCGACACCCTTCGGGCGTTTCGACGGCTGGAGAGGATCGCGGTGGCGAGTGCCCTGGGGCGCTTTTTTGCCCTCATCGCGTCGACCTGCGAGGAAGAGTCCCAGCCCGCCCCAGCCCTGGAGGAATGGCGGACCGTGCTCAAGCTCGCCCACCCGCTCCCCCGCTGCGAAGCGACCCTCGGACGACTGGTCCGGGAGCGGGTCAACCAGGCAACCTGGATAGACCGGATGCTTCTCGACTACTGAGCCCCCCCCGCAGGCCTCCCGACGCCCGCCGCGAGTGCGACACCGCGATGCGCGACGCCACTCCCCTGTTGCGGACCCGGCGGGATCTGTGGTCTGGTCGTCGGGTGATGATCATCGATTTGCCCCCGGGAGCCCATCGCCGCCGCGGCCGGATGCCCCTCCTCTGCGCCATGCTGTCCCTGCTCTCCCCCGCAGTTCGCGGAGGCGACCAGCCGCAGTGGGGCGAGCGATGGACCCGCAACCAGGTTTCCCGCGAGCGTCACCTGCCCGATTCCTTCGACCCCAACACCGGGCGCAACCTTCGCTGGAAGGTCAGGCTCGGGACCGAGACCCACTCCACGCCGATCATCTCCGGGGGACGGGTCTACATTGGCACCAACAACGGCGAGCCACGCGACCCGCGGCAAACCGGGGATCGTGGGGTCCTCATGTGCCTGGATGAGCGGGACGGGCACCTGCTTTGGCAACTCGTCGTTCCCAAGCGGGAGGAAGACCCTTACCTCGACTGGCCCAAGAGCGGCATCGCCTCTTCGGCAACGGTCGAGGGGGACCGGGTCTACATCGTGAGCAACCGGGGGGAGGTCCTCTGCCTGGACGCGCGCGGCATGGCCAACGGAAACGACGGCCCCTTCCGGGAGGAGGGCCGGCACATGACCCCCAAGGGGACCCCCGCCCTTGAACCGGGCCCGACGGATGCGGACATCCTCTGGGTGTGCGACCTCCCGTCGGTTGCCGGCATCTGGTCACACGACGCCGCCCACAGCTCCATATTGATCCTCGGCGAGTATCTCTACGTGAACACGGGGACCGGGGTGGACAACACCCACAAGAAGATCCGGACCCCTGACGCCCCGAGCCTGGTGGTGATCCACAAGCGGACCGGGCGGCTCGTCGCGCGGGACGATGAGCACATCGCCCCGAAGATCTTTCATTGCACCTGGTCCTCCCCCAGCAGCGCCCGGGTTGGGGGCCGGACCCTCGTGTTCTTTGCGGGAGGGGACGGGGTTCTGTACGCGTTTGAACCGTACTCCGGCCGTGCGGATCCGGCTGCTCCCGCCCTCCTGAAACGGGTCTGGCGTTTCGACACCGATCCCTCCGCTCCGAAGGAGGAGGTTCACCGCTACAACACCAACCGACGGGAGGGACCGAGCAACGTGTATGGGATGCCGGTGTTCGATGCCGGGCGCCTGTACGTCGCCGGGGGAGGCGACCTCTGGTGGGGAAAGAACGAGGCCTGGATCAAGTGCATCGATGCCACCCGCACCGGCGACACCACGGCGAACGCCCTGGTCTGGAGCCATCCCCTGGAGAAGCATGTGCTCTCGACGCCCGCGGTCCACGACGGCCTGGTTTTCATCGCCGACTGCGGACGCAACGTCCAATGCCTTGATCAGGCGACGGGGCGACTGCTCTGGACCCACGAGACCCGGGGCGAATTCTGGGGCTCCCCCATGGTGGCGGACGGCAAGGTCTATATCGGGACGCGACGAGGGGACTTCTGGGTGTTCGCGGCCACACGGGAGAAGCGAATCCTCAGCACCGTGGAGCTGGGATCCCCCATCAGCGGAACGGCGATCCCGGCGAACGGGGTGCTCTACATCGCGACGATGACCGATTTGTATGCGGTCGGATCCCCGTGAGCCCCCTGCCCTCCGGCTGCCGCGACTGACCTCCGGAGGTAGGGTGAGCTTCGGACGAGCCACTCCCCGGCCGCCCACTCCGGCCCAAACCCACACGGAGTGGCGATCCAACCTCCCGTGGCGTGCAGATGAGGAGAGGCAGCTACGGCTTCCGGATTACAAAATGATCCTCCTCGAGCCCCGTTGAGCCGAGGAACCGGGCCTCGAGCGTCGGGCCATCGACGTCGATCACCATGGAGCCGAGTTCAGCGAGGCTCACCCGCATCGCGGGGTGGTCGAGGGGACCAAGGGTCACCTGCCCGGAACTTCCGGCAACCGCGTAGACGGTCCCTTCCTCCCCCCCGGATGCCCCGAGGCGCTTGACGTAGGGCCCATCCGCCCCGCCCCCGGACCGGGAATCCAGGATCATCTCCGGCGTGAGCGTGGGGGAGTAGCCATAGTGCTGGTGGAGGAGGTACGAGCGCTCGTAGCTGTGGCTGTGCCCGCTCAGGACGAGGTCGACCCCGTGGCTTTCCAGGATCGGCACGATGTTCTCGCGCATCTGGACCAACTCCGGGTCCGCCACGGCATCATCCGAGTCGTGGGAGCCCTTGGAATAGGGGGGATGGTGCCAGAAGGCGACAAGCCAGGCGTTCGTGGCCGCCTCGAGATCGGCCCGAAGCCAGCTGGCCATCACCCCGGTGGAGCTTCGATCCGAGGTCATTGAGTCGAGGCAGACGAAGTGAATCGCCCCGTGATCGAAGGAGTAGTAGCGCTCGGTGCCGGAGGGGACACCCCCGGCCTCCCCCGCGGTTGGAAGGGTGAAGATCGAGAGGTACGGCGTGGTTGCCACCGGGGTGTGGTTCTGGTCGGTCTCGTGGTTCCCGAGGGTTGGCCAGAGCGCCGTCTGGCGGAGGAGGGTTGGGTACATGTTGAAGACCGCGGCCTGGTACTCGCTGTCGAGCCCGTAGGTGTAGGCGTTGTCCCCCAGCATCAGCCAAACGTCGGTGTATCGGGTCCCGGTGTAGTTCAGGTAAGCGTTGCGAACCGCGGCGGCGTTCGCGTTCGCCGTTCCACTGTCACCGATCACCCAGATGCGGGTCGGTTTTGGCTCCTCCGGGGCGGTCTGGAAAAAGCACGTCGGGCCGTCCAGCAGCACCGACTGGTCCGATCCGACGGAGTAGAAATAGCGGGTGTCGGGTGCCAGGCCGGATATCCGGATCTCGTGACTGTTGGTCACCGCCCCGTCGACCAGCGATGCAAGTTGCCCGGCCACGGTTCCGAACCGCACCCGTCCGGTGACGGCCCGGTTGGTCTTGAAACGGACGACGATGCTCCGGGATGACCGCATCTGGAGATAGGGCCCGCGCAGGAGGGTCGCCACCCCGGGGGTTCCGATTCCCCCTGACCCATCCTTCCAGAGACGGAGAAAGAACGGGTCGGGCGCCGCAGGAAGGGTGATCTGATAACGGTCGCCGAGGTTGCTCGGCGCACCGGGCACGTCCACCCAGAGGGGAAACGGGTCGACCCACGCCGCGCTTTGCAGCCGGTAGCCCGAGGGGACCGTGGGCCACTCCACAACCGCCCCCCCGGTGTCGAGGGAGATGGAGAGCGCGGGGGTCCCGGCGGAAACCACGACGATGTTGAAGGAGAGGGTGGTGGTCCCGGAGGGGCTCCCGTTGTCGGTGACGCGGACGGTGACTCGATTGGTCGAGGGGGTCTGGAATGCGGCGGGCCGCCAGGTCAGGAGCCCGTCCCGGCGAACCCCGGTGCCGGCGGGACCCGAGACCAGTGCGAAGGCGAGGTCGTTGGCGGGATAGTCGGGGTCGGTCGCCAGGAGCTGGAGCTCGAGGAGTTCCCCCTCAACCGCAACCTGGTCGCCGGGATCCAGAATGGTCGGGGGCTGGTTCACCTCCCGCACGGTCAGGGTGAAGGTCCGGTTCGTCGAGCGGGGCGGCACGCCGTCGTCCGTGAGCCCAACGGTCACCTTGTAGACCCCCGGGCCCTGGTCCTCCTCGGGGATCCAGGAGACCAGCCCGCCGGCACTCACATGCATGCCGGGGGGACCCGAGAGGAGCGAGAAGGTCAGGAGATTCGGGGGAAGGTCGGCGTCGGTCCCCTGCAGCTGGAGGGTGAAGGGCATCTCCTCATCGATGGTGGCGTCCCGGATCACCGCCAGGCCGGGGGGAAGGTTGACCTCGGAGACGTTGACCTGGAAGGTGACCGTCTGCTCCCTGGGTGGCGCCGCGTTGTCGACGGCACGCACCACGACGGGGTAGATCCCCGGCCCCTGAGCCTCGGTCGGGGTCCAGGTCAGAAGCCCGTTGGTGGCGTTCAGGGCCATGTTGGCCGGGGCCGACACGAGGGTGAAGGTGACCTTCTGGGAAAGCGGCAGAACCTCGGAGAGACGGATCGTGAGGCTCAGCTTGTTCGACTCCGCCAGCTGCTGGTCGGCCACGGGAAGGAGCTCCCACCCGGTGCTGGTGAACGCAAGGGCTGCCAGGGTGTTTGAGTACACCAGGGAGCCGGGAGGATCGGTGAAGCCCAGAAGGAAGGTGTCGAACGTGTTGGTGCGAACCCGGCAGGTGAGGAACGCGAACCGGTTGGTTGGGTCGGGGAGGAACCCCCCGACGAGGGTGACGGCGATGGTGCCGGAGAGCGCCGCCTGGTCCGACACGGCCAGGTGGTCGTAGCCGCCTCCGATCACGCTCCCCCCGAGATCGATCTCAAGCCGGCCGGCGCTCGTCTGGGTATAGTCGTTCAGGATCGAGAGGGTGCCTGCCCCCTCCTCCCCCGGCCGGAGGGTGGCCGAGTTGGTCACGGAGCCGTTGATGGTCCCGGTGCCGCTGAGCACCCCCCCCTCCAGATCGAGGGGGTTCCCGACGATCATCCCTCCCCCGGCCAGATGCGTGACCCCGGCGTACTGGGTGAAGCGGGCGGGGGCCGGCAGGCTGAGCGTCCCCCGCTCCAATTCAATGTCGCCGCGGTTCTCGACGTCAGAGCTGAAGCTGACGCTGGAGGCGGCCAGGGTTCGGCGGATCAGGCCGCGGTTGGCGAGCATCGCGTGGCTCCCGGCTCCCACGAGAGCCCAGCCCGCCACGTTCGTGATCTCCAGCGTCGCCCCCGCTGAGTTGGTGAGGAGGGAGGAGGTGCCGGCGGTGGTCTGCAGGCTCCCGACGCCCATCACCCCGTGGCCCCGGTTCTCAAGGATCGCGGAATTCAGCGTGTGGGTGGTTCCGAGAAGCAGGAGCTCCCCCTCGCTCACCAGCGTCAGGTTGGTGACAGTGCCGCCGGTCCAGGTCAGCTGGCCCGGAACAGAAACGCCACCCCCTCCGCTCACCACCCCTCCCGAGACCAGGAGACTGGGGATCACCAGCGGGTCGCCCGGCGCCACGTCCAGGAATCCGCCGCTGACCTCCACGGCCCCTTCGCCGATGAAGGAGGCCCCCGTGAGAATGGAATTCGTGGCGCTCTCAAACTCGAGGACAGCGCCCGGCGCCACCCAATGGCTCCCTGAACTGCTCCCCCCCCGGAGGGTGAAGCGCCCCGAAGCCACCTCCACCGTGGCCCCGTTGTCGAACGGAACCTGGAAAACCGCGACGGCCGCCGCCGGCGCCTCCATCCGCAGGAGCCCCTGGTTTTGAAACCGCCGTCCGTTCAACACCCCGCTCGAGAGACAGGTCAGGCTGTTGGTAATCAGGAGGGTGCCGCCCGCCTCGTTGCGCAGCAACGTGCCGGGCGCCGTGCAGTTGATCGACCCGGAGCCCCAGGTTGCCCGGCCCTGGTTGACGACAGAGCCGGAGGTCCAGGAGAAGGTGGTTCCGGCCACCACCCAGGCTCCATCCACATCGATGAGGATCCCCCCGGAACGGTTCAGGATCCCCCCTGCCCACTCCCATCGGCCGTGGACCACGATGTCCCCGGCCCCGAGGAGCTGGCCAGCCCCCTGAACCCGCAAGACCCCCTGGGTGCCCACCACCCCACCGCCCGTAAGGGTCGCCCCAGCCGCGCACACCAGAGTCTGGGTGCCGGTCCCGCCGCCGACCACCAGATTGGCAACGGTGAACGCCACGGTGTTCGTGACCGAATAGGCCCCGGGGTTGATGATCAGCGCCGTGTCGCCAGCGGCCGGCACCTTGGCCGGGCTCCAGTTGGCGGCCACCGACCAGGCTCCCCCACTCGGGTTGATCCAGGTGATCTCGGCCCCCAATGCCCAGTGCGGAAGGGAGAGGGCCGCCATCAAGCTAAGGACTAGAAGGCTCATAGGTGCGTGGAGTCTGCCACCCAAAACCTTACCGGACGATTAACAGCCCTCCCTTACCGATCACCACCGACCCGAGGCAGCCCGCGGATTGGAGGTCGGCGGCAATCGGTTCGCTGCCGTCGCCAGGCATGCCCCCCACCGCACCGGGGGGGGAGTGAAGTTTCCCCACCCCCGCAGGTGCATCCGCTTGATCCCCCTTTCCCGGGAGGGCATTCTCCGGGGGCATGGATTTTCGGAAAAAGCTGCTCTCGGAGTCGACCCTGGCCGCCTGGCGGGATGAGCACCGGAAGGCAGGCCGCCGGCTGGTGGTCACCAACGGGTGCTTCGACCTGCTCCACCTCGGCCATGTCACCTATCTTGAGTCGGCACGCAACCAGGGGGATGCGCTGTTGGTGGGGGTCAACAGTGATGACGCCGTCCGCCAGCTCAAGGGCCCTCAGCGCCCCGTGACCCCGGAGGAGGACCGGGCGCTGGTCCTCGCGGCCCTGCAAAGTGTGGATGGGGTCTTTGTCTTTCGCAGCGCCACGGCAACCGCATTCCTCGCGGCCGCGCGTCCGGATATCTACGTGAAGGGGGGGGACTACACCCTGGAGACATTGAACCAGGAGGAGCGCAAGGCCGTGGAGTCGGGAGGGGGACGGATCGTCCTGATTCCATTTGTCGCCGGGCGTTCGACGACCGGAACGCTCGCCAAAATCCTGAAGCTCTGATGTCTTCCGAGCCCCCCTCACCCGAGTTGCCCCCGCGGCCTGCCGACGGGGAGGGAGCACCGGCACGGCCGAAGCGAAGGCCCCGGTACCGGGGGACTCATCCTCGTCGCTTCGACGAGAAGTACAAGGAGCTCAATCCGGGGCAGTACCCGGAGACCGTGGCCAAGGTGCTGGCCTCGGGAAAAACCCCTGCCGGGATGCACCGCCCGGTGATGCTTCAGGAGATTCTCGAGATTCTGCATCCCCAGCCGGGGGAGATCGGAGTCGACTGCACCCTGGGCTACGGCGGACACACGACCGAGCTCTGGAAGCGAACCCAGCCCGGGGGACGTCTACTCGCCTTCGATGTCGACCCGCTGGAGCTCCCCCGCACGGCGGCCCGGCTCCGGGAGGCCCTGCAGCCAGGGGAGAGCCTCATTCTCACGCATGGAAACTTCGCAGGGCTTCCCCGCACCCTGGTGGCCAACGGGATTGACGGGGTCGACTTCATCCTGGCCGATCTCGGCGTTTCCTCCATGCAGCTGGACGACCCGACCCGGGGTTTTTCCTTCAAGGCGGATGGACCCCTCGACCTCCGGATGAACCCGCGCAAGGGGGTTCCCGCCTCCACCCGGGTCCGCACCCTGACCGAGCGCGGGATTGCGGAGCTACTGGAGGAGAACGCCGACGAACCGCGCGCGGCGGCCATCGCCCGCGCCATCGTGGCTGCCCGTGCCACCCGGCCCATCGAAACCACCCACCAGCTCTCGGGCGTGGTCAGGTCGGCCCTGGC
The DNA here is from genome assembly GCA_003452185.1 of Verrucomicrobiales bacterium. GTDB lineage: Bacteria > Verrucomicrobiota > Verrucomicrobiia > Limisphaerales > UBA11320 > UBA11320. Next base: position 8,984 of record DMJJ01000061.1, read on the forward strand.
CTCCGGCCCCTCGAAGGTTGGCGAGGAAGAGCTCCGGTCAACGCTTCAACGGGTGTTCCAGGCCCTGCGGATCGATGTGAACGAGGAGTTTTCCGCCCTCGAAACCTTGCTTCGGAACGCCGCAACGTGCCTCAAGCCGGGGGGACGGATCGCGATCCTCTCGTTCCATTCCGGCGAGGACCGGCGGGTCAAGAAGGCCTTTGCGGAAGGGTGGCGCGCCGGGCTCTATTCCCGCGTCGCAACCGAAGTCCTGCGTCCGGGGAAGGAGGAGATCCATGCGAACCCGCGCGCCAGTTGCGTGAAGCTCCGGTGGGCGATTCGCAGCCCCCGCGACACCGCCACCATGCCGTCGGAATCCCGCCTCCCGGAGGCGGCGCCCGCCCAGGATCATCCCCTGCTCCGCTTCCAGGGCTCGGGGATCCACGGCACGGGAGCCTTTGCCAGGGGTCCCATCGCGGCCGGCACCCGGGTCATCGAATATCTCGGGGAACGGATCACCAAGGAGGAATCGCTCCGGCGATGCATGCGGAACAACGAATACGTGTTCCAGCTCGACGAGGATTCCGACCTGGATGGGGACGTTTCATGGAACCCGGCCCGGTTTCTCAACCACAGCTGCGCCCCGAACTGCGAAGCCCTGCATGAGAGCGGGCATATCTGGATCGTCTCCACCCGCGACATCTCCCCGGGGGAAGAGGTGACGTTCAACTACGGGTTCGACCTCGAGCGCTACAAGGACTACCCCTGCGCATGCGGATCACCGGGGTGTGTCGGATACATGGTGGCCGAGGAGTTCCACGAGCATCTCCGCCGGCAGCGGGAGCTGACCCGTGAAGGGGGCCCGGCGGACGGGGGACCGCCGCCGGCAGCCGACCCGAACCCGGCCTGATCCTCCACGTCGCCTCTCGGCGGCGCCGGGAGACCGGACGCGGGCGGCGGGAGCGCGCGCGGCGCGGTCCTACGGGCGATCTCCCAGACTCTGGGCCATGTCCTGCTCATGCTTGGCCCGGGCGGCCTCGACATCGTACTTGTCGTTGTCGGGGTGCTCCGGGTTGAGCGGGGACATGGCCCGCAGGTCGGCGATGATCCCCGGAAGGTGCTTCAGCAGGAAATCGACGTCCTCGTCCGTGTTATACATCCCAAGGCTGAAACGGACGCTTCCGCGGGCACGCATCGGGGTGAGGCCCATGGCGGAGAGGACGTGGGAGGGATCGAGCGACCCGGTGGTGCAGGCCGATCCGCTGGAGGCGCAAATCCCGAGAAGGTCGAGCTTCAGGAGGATCGCCTCCGCCTCGACGAACTCGAAACAGATGTTGGTGGTGTTCGGCAGCCGGTGGTCCCGCGACCCGTTTCGGAGCGTGTTCGGGATCGTCGAGAGAATCGTTCCCTCAAGCCGGTCGCGGAGCCCCCGCACGCGCGTGTTCTCCTCGGCCAGCGAAGCCATCGCGAGCTCCGCCGCGCGCCCGAATCCAACGATGTTGGCAACGTTCTCGGTGCCGCCGCGACGCCCGTTTTCCTGGTGTCCGCCGATCACATACGGCTGGTACTTGGTCCTGCGCTTCACGTAGAGCATCCCGATGCCCTTCGGGGCATGGAGCTTGTGGGCGGAGAGGGAGAGGAAGTCGGCCCCCATGGCCTTGACGTCGATCTTGAGCTTGCCCGGGGTCTGCACCGCGTCGGTGTGAAACAACACCCCTTTGCTCCGGCAGATCGCGGCGATCTCCTCAATGGGGAAGAGGACGCCGGTCTCGTTGTTGGCCCACATCGCGGAGACGATGGCGGTGTCGGGACGGATCGAGCTCTCGACCAGATGGATGTCAATGGAGCCGTCCGGCTCCACGGGGAGGAACGTGATCTCGAACCCGCGCTTCTGGAGATACTCGCAAAAGTTGATGTTCGCCGAATGCTCCACCGCGGTGGTAATCACATGCCGCTTGGAGGGGTTGACGGCCAGGGCGCTGTGGATGGCGGAGTTGTTGCTCTCGGTGCCGCAGCTGGTAAAGACGATCTCGCGCGGGTCGGCATTGACGAGGGCGGCCACCCGGGCGCGGGCGGCGTCGACGTGTTTGTGGACCTCGGCCCCGAATCGGTAAGCGCTCGAGGGATTGCCCCAAAACTCGGTCAGGAACGGCACCATGGTCTCCACCACCTCGGGGGCCACGCGGGTGGTTGCATTGTTGTCGAAATAATAGACTTTTCGGGTGCTCATACGGGGTGATCCGGACCGTCAAATGACCGTCAGGTTAGTGTATTTGGGAGAACCCAAAGCGCAAGGCGGCATTTTGCCCGCGTCCCCCGCGTCCCCCGCGTCTTTGCGTCTCCGCGATTCCCAGGAGGAGAAGAGGAGGTATGGATAGACCTACCCCCATCCCTTCCAGGTTCAGCCGGACAGAGCGTGGCTGCGGGTCGGGGGGGCTCGCTGCGATCGGCTCTGGCTTGAAGGAGGCCCAGGTGCCTGTTCACGCACGTCCGCTGTTCCCTTTGGA
>DMJJ01000501.1 GCA_003452185.1 Verrucomicrobiales bacterium
GATGGGAAGGGGCTGTTGCGATCCCGTGGGTGGGGGCGACGGGGCTTCAGCGGGCGGCGGATTTCTTGGGGACGCGGGCCTCGATGAGCCGGGTGACTTCCGAGACCGGGTATTGGAACGCGACGCCGACCTCATTCTCCTGCCGGTCCACCTTCAGCCCCTTGAGCAGCTGTTGGACTTGGGGGTTCTCCCCGGCGCCGAGTGACGCGATGGCCATCAGCCCTTGGAGCGCCTGCTGGAGCTGTTCCACCACGTCGGCGGCCTTGGCCCGGATGGCGAGTTTGGCGACGAGGGAGTCCCCCGCCTCCCGAAGGCTGAGCCGGGCACCGTCCGTCCGCTTGAGCACCTGGGCCTGGGGGGGCAGCTCCAGCCCTTGGTGGAACGAGTCGCTGAGTCCGACGGAGAGAACCTCCTTCGGGGCGGATCCATTGCCGCCGACGATGGAGGAGGGGGCCGCGGGGTGGCCTTTTCCCTGGAGCAGCAGGACGGCGTTGCTCAGTGCGGGCCTCGACTTGGCGAGGACGAGCAGGTTTTTATCCGTCACGGTGGCGAACCCTTCTCCATTGAAGGAGTAGAGGGAGCTCCCCTCCTGGTCGAACTTCTGGATGGGGGAGGGGCCCCCCTTGGCCCCGCCCTGGCCGGCGAGGGCGACGGCGCCTTGGAGGGCCTGGGTGAGTGGGAGGTCCGATGTCACCAGCAGGACGGTGTGGTCGTCGGGGTGCTTCGCCAGATCGGTGCCGTAGGCGGTGATTCCGTGGATCTGTCTCCAGTCGATCCCGATGCCGAGCGTCTGGCGAAGCCGGGCCGCAAGCTCGCCGAGCTGGGGATCGAGGATCGCGCGGGCGAGGGTTTCCCCGACGCGGGTCTTCTGGAGTTCATCGAGGTCGAGGTGGGCGACCCATTTGGCGTTGTCGGGGATCTGTCCGGCCGGGATGGAGGCCGCGCGGAGCGGGGCTCCCTGGGAAAGCGACAGGGCCAGGGTGATGAGGGCGAGGGGCAGTAGGCGCATGTTCATAGCTGCGAGTAGGAGGCGGAGCGGCCTGGAAAAGTTGCAGGAACTTGCCGGTCCCGGCGGGCGGGAGGTTGGACCGATCGTGCTTTTACCGCGGAGCGGGGTGCCCGGCCCCCTCAGGCGGCGGGCAGGATTCGGCGGATCGCGGCCAGGAGCTCATCCATGGGAAGAACCTTGCTCACGTAGCCGTCGGCTCCTTTGTTGAGCGCCTCCTTGAGGAGGTCTTCCAGGAAGCCCATCCCGGTGAGCATCACAACCTTGGTGATGGGGCGGAGCTCCTTGATCTGGACCAGGACTTCGAGCCCGTCCTCGCCAGCCAGGTTGATGTCCAGGACCACCAGGTCGGGATGGGAGGCCTTGACCCGGTCGAGGCATTCCTGTGCCGTTCCGGCGCGGTAGATCTCAAATCCCTTTTGCTCCAGAAACATCCCGAGGAGTTCCCGGATCTGGGGCTCGTCGTCCACTATTAGGAGTCGTTGCTTCATTGCGGTCAGGCCTCCCGATTAATCACCGGGGTCGCTTGGAAATGCAAGCGGATGAGAAAACTGCTGGATCCGCCGCGACACGCGGGCAGAATCCTCCCACGCTATGCACCCCGGAATGCCTCAAGTTCTGCCCCCCCTGTCGCTGGCCAAGGTTATCGGGCCGTTTGCCGCCGCTCTGTTCCTGGGCTGCGGAGCCGGGCTCCACGGGGGGGACCTCCCCACGGAGAGCGTCGGGGTGTCGAGCGCCGGCCGGTATGTCACCCCGGTGAGCCAGATTCTGACCCCGGCAGGGGAGCAGGTCTTCCTGCCGGACATGCGGCCCCAGGGGATCGCCCTGAGCCCCGACGGCCAGCTGTTGGTCACTTCGGGAAAGACCGCCGAGCTGGTGGTTCTGAGCCCGCTCACGGGGGGCATCCTGCAGCGGGTCGTGCTCCCGCCGGATCCCTCCTCCAAGGGGGGGGAGGAGCCGGTGTCGACCCATCTGCTGGCCCCCGACACCCACGGTCAGCTGAGTTTTACGGGGTTGATTTTCTCACGCGATGGCCGGCGCATTTTCCTGTCGAACGTCGACGGGTCCATCAAGTCGTTCTCGGTCGAGGGAACGAACGTCGCACCGCTTCGCAGCTATCTCCTTCCCAGGACCGACCTGACCCGGCGGTCGAACGACATCCCCGCCGGTCTCGCCCTCCCGGCGGAGGGGTCGAAGCTGTATGTTGCGCTCAACCTTTCGAACCGCCTTTTGGAGCTCGACCTCGAGACCGGGAAGGAGCTCCGGCTCTTCGACGTCGGGTTCGCCCCGTATGATGTGGTGCTCTCGGGGCGCAAGGCCTATGTGAGCAACTGGGGGGGGCGCCGGGCCGGGCCGGAGGACCTCACCGGGCCGGGGGGGCGTGGCACGCGGGTGCGGGTGGACCCGCACCGGCACATCGCGAGTGAGGGGTCGGTTTCGGTGGTGGACCTCGACTCGGGAAGGGTGGTGAAGGAAATCCTCGTCGGGTTGCATCCCTCGGCCCTGGCGCTCCACCCCGACGGGCGGCACCTGGTGGTGGCGAACGCCGGGAGCGACTCGGTTTCGGTGATCGACGTCCGGGAGGACGCGGTTGTGGAAACCATCTCCCTCCGGTGGCAGCCGAAGGATTACTTCGGGGCCTCCCCGAACGCCCTCACCTTTGATCCCCGCGGTCGAAGCCTTTACGTTTGCAACGGCACCCAGAACGCCGTCGCGGTGGTGGAATTCAGGCCGGGCCGGTCCCGGCTCCTGGGGCTGATTCCGGTCGGGTGGTTTCCGGGGGCGCTGGCCTACGATGCGGTGCATTCGAAGCTGCATGTGGCGAACACCAAGGGCATCGGCTCTGGCAGGCGGGCCCGGCCCCCCGGGCCGCAGAGCCTGAACTCCCACCAGTACCTGGGGACGGTCTCGCTGGTGCCCCTTCCCGACCGCAAGCAGCTGGTGGCTCACACCCGGACCGTGCTGGCAAACTGCCGCCGCGAGCGGATCGAGGCTTCCCAGCTCCCGGCGCGCCCCGGCCAGCCCCCTCGTCCCGTGCCGGAGCGGGCCGGGGAGCCGAGCCTCTTCAAGCATGTGATCTACATCATCAAGGAGAACCGGACCTACGACCAGGTGCTGGGGGACATTCGTGAGGGGAACGGGGACCCGAAGCTCTGCACCTTTGGGGAGGAGATCACCCCAAACCAGCACAAGATGGCGCGGGAGTTTGTCCTTCTCGACAACACCTACTGCTCGGGGATTCTCAGCGCGGACGGCCACCAATGGTCGACCACGGCCTTCGCCACCGACTACATGGAAAAGTCGTTCGCCGGGTTTCCGCGGAGCTACCCGGACGGGATGGAGGATGACGATGTCGACGCCCTGGCGTACTCCCCGGCGGGGTTCATATGGGACAACGTTGTGGAGCATGGGAAGCGGATCCGGGATTACGGTGAGTTTGCGATCGAGGTGAGCGGCTGGGCGGAGCCCGGTCGCAAGGGAAGCCCCAAGTGGGTCGACTTCTATCGTGATTTCCTTTCCGGCAAGGGGGAGACGATCATGCGGAGCCGGCCGGCGATCGAGTCGGTGAGGCCGTTTTTGAACACCAACACCGTTGGGTGGGGGATGGAGATTCCGGACGTGTATCGCGCGGCGCGATTCATCGAGGAGCTTCAGATGGCTGAGAAGACGGGGGACTGGCCCGACATGATGATTGTCTGCCTCCCGAACGATCACACCTCCGGGACGAAGGCCGGGGCGCCGACCCCCGCGGCCTACGTGGCGGACAACGACTTGGCCTTTGGGCGGATTGTCGATGCCGTGAGCCACAGTCGCTTCTGGCCGGAGACCTGCATCTTCGCCATCGAGGACGATCCCCAGGCCGGGCACGACCATGTCAGCGGGTATCGAACTACCGGCTACTGTGTCAGCCCGTACACGAAGCGGGGCAAGGTGATCAGCACCCAGTACAACCAGCCCGGGCTGCTTCGGACCATGGAGCTGATCCTGGGCCTTCCGCCGATGAACCAGATGGATGCGGCGGCGACCCCGATGGCCGACTGTTTTGTCCAGACCCCCGATCTCCGGCCGTACACCGCGGTGACGAACCGGATTCCCCTCGACCAGCTGAACCCGCCTGCGAAGGCGATCTTGAACCCGGTGCTCCGGCGCGACGCGGAGCTTTCCGAGCGCTTGCCCCTTTCGAAGCCCGACCAATGTGATGAGGATGTGTTGAACCGGATCTTGTGGCATGCCCAGAAGGGTCCCTCCGAGCCATACCCGAAGTGGGCCCTCCTCCCGAAGCGCCTGCGCAGGGATCGGGATTAGGCCAGCGGACCGGATCTACAGGCCCCAAAAGCGATCAACACTCCGGCGTGGGGCCGGAGTGTTGAAACGAAAAGGGCAGGAGGGTTGAGGTCCTGCCCTTTTGGCCGTCCCCCGGGTTGTGCGGGGGATCGGGTGGTTGGTTGTTTATGGCTGCCTAATCGTCCTTGCGGAACTCGACGGTTCCGCAGTTCTCCCAGCAGAAGGCGATCCGATCCTTCGAGTGGATCGTGAGCTTGCCGGGGACAAAGCACGGGTTGCGGAACTCCTTCTCGGCCACCTGGCCCTCGCCGCTGAGCGTTGTGACGTTCGCCTTGAAGGTCACCTCGCCGGCGGGAACATGGTCGTCGCCCGTGATCTTCGTCGCCTCGATGGTGTCACCGTTCTGGGTGATCTTGACCACCTGGTCGAAGTGCCCGCGGTAGTGGCCGATCCACTCGCCGCTCAGGTCGAGGACCGAGAGGGAACTGCCGGCGTGGGCGGGCTGTTGATTCGTCAGCGACGGGTTGTTTGTCAGCGGGCTCATCACACGGAGATAATGGACCGAGATGGGGTTTTACTCAAACGCGTTGGGGGACAATTTTTTCGGTCGGGGGGGTAGGGGATTTACGGGGGGCCGCTGAACAGGGCCCCTCCGGGGGGGGCAAAACCGCACTGGATTTTCTCCCCCGCTTCCCCATGCTGGCCCGGAATGGCTGAGCGCCTTATCACGGACGTCCTTACGAAGCCCGAGGCTGCGCTGGAGGTGACCTTGCGCCCCTCGGTGTTCAGCGACTTTACGGGCCAGGCAAACGTAAAGGAGCGGCTGGAGATTGCGGTGGAGGCCGCCAAACAGCGCGGAGATCCCCTCGATCATATCCTGCTCAGCGGTCCCCCGGGTTTGGGTAAAACCACCATTGCCAACATCTTATGCAAGGCCATGGGGACCAACCTCAAGGCCACCAGCGGCCCCACGATCGAGAAGGCGGGCGACCTGGCGGGGTTGCTCACGAACCTGGAGGAGGGGGATGTCCTCTTCATCGATGAGATCCACCGGTTGCAGAAGACGATCGAGGAGTATCTCTATCCTGCGATGGAGGACTTCAAGCTCGATATCATCATTGACCAGGGGCCCAACGCCCGGAGCGTGCGGCTGAATCTTCCCCGGTTCACCCTGATCGGGGCGACCACCCGGAGCGGGCTCCTGACGGCCCCTTTGTTGACACGGTTTCCGGTGCGGGAGCGGCTCGACTACTACCAGTCCGACCAGCTCCAGCGGATCGTGGTTCGTGCCGCCCGGCTGCTCAACGTCGAGATTGAGGAGGCCGGGGCGATGGAGATCGCCCGCCGGAGCCGGGGGACTCCCCGCATCGCGAATAACCTGCTTCGACGTGTCCGCGACTACGCCCAGGTGAGGGCCGACGGGCGGATCACCGCCGGGCTGGCGGACCGGGCGCTGGCCATCCTGGAGATCGATCAGAACGGGTTGGATGAGATGGACAAGCGGATCCTCGAAACCGTGGTGGTGAAGTTTGGGGGAGGTCCCGTGGGGGTCAGTTCCCTGGCCGTCGCGGTGGGGGAGGAACCCGACACCATCGAGGAGGTCTACGAGCCTTACCTGATCATGGAGGGCTATCTGCACCGCACGCCCCAGGGGCGCGTTGCCACGGATCTGGCCTACCAGAAGCTCGGGATGAAGCGGGCCCCGGGGAACCAGGGTGGGCTCCTCTGACCGCGGGGCCCCCGGGCCTAGGGACCCTGGAGCGGGTGCTGGGCGAGGCGATACTCCTCCACGGGCTGGCCTCCGATGAGGTGCTCCTGGAGAATCCTTTCAAGCACCTCAGGGGTGCAGGAGTGATACCAGACCCCGTCGGGGTAGATCACCGCGATGGGGCCCCGCCCGCAGATCTGCAGGCAGTTGGCCTTGGTGCGAAAAACCGTGCCCGCCGGCGCGGCGAGGCCCAGTTCCTTCAGCCGCCGCTTCAGGTACTCCCACGACTCGAGGCTCTTTCCCCGGTC
>DMJJ01000133.1 GCA_003452185.1 Verrucomicrobiales bacterium
AGCATCGTCGACCACAAGCACCACATGGCGGCCTACGCCGGCGTGCAGATCTATCAGGGGAACCAGTATCCCGCCGAGTACCGCGGGGCCGCCATCATGGGGAACATCCATGACAACTCGCTCCACTGGGACAAGCTCACGCCCCGGGGGGCGAGCTACACCGCCACGTTCGTGCGGGATTTCTGCCGTGCGAACGACGGCTGGTTCATGCCCGTGAGTACGCAGACGGGCCCGGACGGGGCCCTGTGGATCATGGACTGGTACGACAAGTATCCCTGCTACCAGAATGCCAACGCCGACCCCGAGGGAGTCGATCGGGAGCGGGGCCGGATCTGGCGGATGGTCCATGTCGGCAAGGAGGCCGACAAGTTGATCGGCTCCCGCCCGGAGCGCGACATGAACCTCGCCGCCCTCCCATCGCCCGAACTCGCCAAGGTCCTTGCCCACCCCAACTCCTGGCAACGCCGCCACGCCCAGCGCATCCTGACCGAGCGGGGGGAGAGCACCTTCGGACGGTCGCTCCATGGCGACAACCCGGTCCGTGACCTCCTCAAGAACGGCACGACGCTGGAGGCCCGGCTCGCCGCCCTCTGGACCCTCCACACCATGGGGCTCCTGGACGACAACCTGACGGACGACTGTTCCACCGACAAGGAGCCGGCCATCCGCGCCTGGGCCGCCCGGACCATCGGGGAACATGGGTACCTGCTCCCCTACTCGATGCGAATCCTCAGCCGCCTGGCGGCCGACGCCGACCCCACCGTCCGCCTGGCCGTCGCGGTGGCCTGCCGGCAGCTCACCTCGGGCCGGCTTACCGTCAACACCCCGCCCTTGATGCCGCTGCACGAGGCGGCCACCGCCGGCATCCTCTCGGAGCTCTTCCTCCACTCCACCCAGGCCAACACTGACCCGGTGTTCAACTTCATGTTCTGGATGGCCCTGGAGCCCATCGTCGCCTACGACCCCGTGAACGCCATCTCGTTCTACGCCGGGGATTCGGACCACCCCGACGGCGGCTTGCTGAAGAACATGCCCCTGGCCGGGATTGTCCTGAACAAAACCATGCGCCGGGTCTGCGATCTCCACGACGAGCAGTGGCTCAGCCGGTCGGTGCTCACGCTCGGCCGCCTCACGGAACGGAGCGCCCCGCTCATCGCCGCGGCGCTCCAGGGATTGGTCGAAGGTCAGAGAGGGAAGGCGATCGTGCCAAGCGAGGAGGCGATCGCGACCCTCCGTCGTTTCGCCGGCTTCGCCGACAAGGATGTCGCCTCGCGGGCCCGCCAGGTCGGCGTGCTCTGGGGGGACGCCTCGGCCCTGAAGGCGAGCCTGACCCGGGTAGCCGATCCCTCGGTGAGCGAACCGGAACGGCTGGCCGGGATCCGGGCCCTCCGGTCCCAGAGGAGCAACGACACCCGGGATGCCATGTTCCAGGTGATCGGCTCCACGGCCTCGGATGCCATCAAGGTGGAGGCGATCCGCGCCCTGGGTGAGCTGGGCGGCGATTCCCTCGCCGAGCGGCTCCTCCCCCGGTGGGAGGGACTTTCCCCGGCAGCCCGCCAGGCCGCAGCCGAACTCCTCTCCACGCGAGAGATCTACATGTCGGCCTTCTTCAAGGCGCTCAAGGCCGGAACCGTGAAACGGGGGGATGTCCCCCCCACCGTGGTCCGAAAACTCGCCACCCACGGAGAGCCGGTCGTGCGCCAGCTGGCCGAGGAGGTCTTCGGTCGGTTCACCGCCAGCAGCGAGGAAAAACTCCGCCTCATCGCCGCCAAGCGAAAAGCGGTCACCCAAGGTCCCATCGACCTGGAGGCGGGGCACGAAGTGGCCCGAAAAACCTGCTTCATCTGCCACGCCATGTACGGCGAGGGAGGACAGGTCGGCCCCGACCTCACGGGCGTGGGACGGAGCTCCCTCGACGCCCTGCTCCACAATGTCATCAACCCGAACGAAATCATCGGCCAGGGGTACGAGAACGTGGAGGTGGAAACCAAGGACGACCGGTCGATCAGCGGCCGGGTGGTGGAGAACACCGACGCCCGGGTCCGGATGCTCCTCGCCGGCGGCCAGGAGGAGGTCATCGCCAAGTCCGATGTCAAATCGCTTCGGGTCACCGCCAACTCAGTCATGCCCGAAGGGCTCGAGCAGATGCCCGAGGCCGACTTCCGAAACCTCATCTGGTTCATCCTCGCCCACCCCAAGGATGGGAAGCCCCTCACCGAGGAGCGAAAGCGCGAGCTGATCAACGCGGGGGGGGACCACTCCTCCCTGACCCCGGCCCCCGGGCGGGCGGATGGCGAGTCGGTGGCCCTCTGGAATCCCGAGTGGATGGTTTCCTGCCGCGAGTTCGCCCAGGCCCCCTCCAAGCTTCCCGAGTTTGAAGGGGCCCGGAATGTCCTCGTCACCCATCCCGCCGATGCCGCCACACCGGCCTCCATCGCCCGCGCCGTGGTGCTTCCCGTCGGTCGCCCCAGCCACCTCGAGGTCGCCGTCGCCGCGGCGGAGCGGGGGGCCTGGACCCTCCGGATCCGGGTCGACGGGGAGCTGCTCCGCGAGCAGGCCGTCACCCGGGAGGGGGGCGTCTGGAAAAACGTCTCCCTCGACCTGACCCGCT
>DMJJ01000299.1 GCA_003452185.1 Verrucomicrobiales bacterium
CGCGGGAAGCCGGCCGGGGCCAACCCCTGGCAGGCGAACACCCTCGAGTGGGCGGCCCCGTCGCCGCCGCCGCACGGGAACTTTGCCGAGATGCCCGAGGTGTACCGCGGGCCGTACGAGTATAGCGTCGAGGGCCGGAAGGAGGACTTCTGGCCGCAGCACGCGCCGAAATAAGTCCAGGAGATCACGCACATGTCCGCCACACCGTTCCAAATCCCCATCGCCACCCGCCGAAGCGCCACCGGCATCCCCACCGGTCGGCTCGCCCTCTGGTGGGTGGTCGCCTCGGAGATCGTGATCTTCGGAGGCCTCCTGGTCTGCTACATCCTGTACCGGCTCCATCATCCGGAGTGGGCCGCCGAGGCCGCCCACACCAAGCTGGCGGCCGGGGCCCTCAACACCTTCGTCCTCCTGACCTCCAGCCTCTTCGTCGTGCTCGCCCACCAGGCGATCAACGACAAGCAGCCGGACAAGGCGGTTCGCTACCTCTGGTACACGATCGCCGGCGGGCTGGTGTTCCTGATGGTCAAGGCGTTCGAGTACACCACCGAGATCAGTCACGGGTTCACGATCACCAAGGGGGTGTTCTGGTCCTTTTACTACCTGGCCACCGGGCTCCACGCCACCCATGTCATCGCGGGGATGATCTCCATGGCGGTCGTGGCCTCGGGGGTCAGGAAAGGGGTGCACCTTCAGAGGGTCGAGTATGTCGGCATCTACTGGCACTTTGTCGACATGGTCTGGCTCTTTCTCTTCCCCCTGTTCTACATCGCGAGCGGCGCCTCGTAGTCGGACGTCACAACCCTTTACCTCCATCACCCATGCAACCGGACGACGCACATTCCAAACACTCCCACCCGAATTACCTCCTGATCTGGGGGATCCTGCTGGCCCTGCTCGTGGTCAGCATCATCGGCCCGATGGTGGGGAACCTCACCGTGCTCCTCATCACCGCCTTCGGAATCGCGGTGGTGAAGGCGGTGATGGTCGGGGCCTACTTCATGCACCTCAACATCGAGCGGCGCTACATCTGGTATCTCCTCCTCATGTGCGTGCTGTTTCTCGCGGTGCTCTTTGCCGGCGTCGCCCCCGACGTGATGAAGAAGGAGGGGACGAACTGGCAGAACGTGTCGGGGCCCGCCCCGGTCGAGGCGGCTCACGACGCCCACGCCCCGGCCCACCATTAATCCCCCGAACCCACACGCCCCTCCCCCCGAATGAACCCTGCTGCCATGGACTCCGATGATCTGAGCCCGCGGCGTCGCCCCGCGCGGGATGCCAATGCGGTGATCCCCACGGGGGTGCTGGCGATGCTCATGTTCGTGGCCTGCGAGATCATGTTCTTTGCCGGTCTGATCAGCGCGCGATTCGTGGCAAGCGCCACCCAGGCCGGGTGGCCGCCCCCCGGGCAGCCCCGGCTCCCGATCGGCACCACGGCGTTCAACTCCCTCATCCTCCTCGGCAGCGGCGTCGCCCTCTATGCGGCCCAGCGCGCGCTCTCGCAAGGGGGCGGGGGATGGCGCGTGGTGTTGTCACGGCTTCGCCTGGCGATCGGACTGGGGGGGCTCTTCCTCCTGTTCCAGGGGGCGGAATGGGCCCGCCTGCTTCACTACGGCCTGACGCTGCAGTCGAGCGCCTACGGATCGTTTTTCTACCTGATCATCGGGGCCCACGCCGTCCATGTGATGGCGGCTCTCCTCGTTATGGCCCTCGTCTACCGGGGGCTCGCCCGGGGGCGGATTCCGGTGAGCCGCTTCTGGGCGGCACAGGTGTTCTGGTACTTCGTCGTGGGGCTCTGGCCCGTGCTTTATGTCCTTGTCTACCTCGTCTAACTCCTCGCCACGACCCGCACTCGCCCCGTCGGGGGGGTGGCGCCGCGGAATGGCCGTTGCGGCCGCGTTGTGGCTTCCGACGCTCGGTGCTTTCGCCTGCCCGGTCTGCTTTGCGTCGAAGAACGAGTCGAGGGTGGCATACTACGTCACGACCGCTGTGCTTCTCACCCTTCCGTGGGTGATGATCGCAGGCTTCGGCCTCTGCTATCGAAGCCTGGCCCGCCGCAAGGAAGACCCCCGGCCCCCGGCTCCAAACGGGCCTCCTCCGGAGTCCGCCGACTCCGACTCTTAGTCTCGTCCCCCTCCACTAACGACCCACAAGACGTGGTCGAAGGAAGCGGAGGAACTCCCGGTGTCGATGCTGCGAGCGACCCTCGGCGATCTCTTTTCCCTCCACCCCCCGCAATGCGGCAAAGCGCGCTGTGGTGCCGTGGCGACTGGAGCCCTGCGTGAAGGTTCTGCAGCGGCCGGTCATGAGGGGCACGCCTGGCTGAGTCCGATTCAAGGCCTCAATGTGGCCCTGTTCATCGGCGCAGCGCGCCGCGGCCTCCGGGGGGGCGATAGACCTTCATACATCCCTTCCAGGTTCAGCCGGACGGAGCGTGGGTCCGGGTCGGGGGGGACTCGCGTTGATCGGCTCTAGCTTGAAGGGGGCCCAGATGTCTGTTCACGCCCGTCCGCTGCTCGCTTTGGAAACGCGGTGACGCTGAGGCGCAGAGGGGGGGACTGAGACAGGTTTTCGTTGGGGATGGGATGCCTGCTGCGGAGTGGAGCGGTTGACCTTGGAGTACCATGAGCGGATCCCCCCTCACCCGGTCTGAATCACGCGCCCGCCGACGTGGTCCGGACCACTGGTCCGGCCTCCTCCCGGTTCCCTGGTCCGCCATCGGACCATTTGCAGCTCCGGAAGCCCGACTGCCGCGCCGCACCTCGTTCCCTCGCCCTGGCCTGAGCAGCGATCTGCACCGCACCAGAGCGGTCTCCAGCAGCGAGTTGGGGTCCTTCCGGGTGGAGTGGGAGGTCGTTGGGGCCGGATCTTCGACCTGCTTGGCATGCCCGTTGCTAGGACTGAATTGAAGTTCCACGCAGACTCGATGGGTTAACGTTCCGGTTCGCTACGGTCCTGGCGGTTCTGCCTGGGTGAAGCTCTTCCTCTGAAGAACGGACGACAACTGAGAGAAAGCTATGAGTGAATTACAAGCCACCCGAATCTGTTACGACGACCGCCCCTCGGCGGTTGTGAATCCTGTTTCGACTCCCCTTCCGCAGCGCCGTGGGCACGCCGCCGCGACGCAGGCAAGCGCCCGCGTCCTGCTGGCCGAGCCCGACGCCAAGGTGCGGGGGGAGTTGGTCGACCTCCTCCGGGGGGAAGGCTATTCGGTCGACATTGCCAACGATGGGGACGAGGTCCTCTGGCTTGCCGACATGCATCCTTACGATCTGATCCTCATGGAGGTGCTGCTGCCGGGCAAGGATGGCATGTCGGTGGTGCGCCAGCTGCGTCGGAAGAACGCCGGGGTATCGGCGGTGTTCCTGAGCGAGCGGCGGAGTGTCGAGGATCGGGTTGCGGGGCTCGACGCCGGGGCTGATGAGTACCTGGTGAAGCCGTGCGCCGCCTCCGAGCTTTCGGCCCGCCTCCGGGCGGTGCTGCGTCGTGAGCGTCCCCGCCGCGCCCATGTGATTCGCGTGGGGGACCTGGAGCTCGACCTGGTGTCGCGGTGCGCGATGCGGGCCGGGAAGCAGATCCCCCTGACCAACCGGGAGTCCGCGTTGCTGGAGTTCCTCATGACCAACTCGCCCCGGCCGATGAGCAAGGCGATGATCGTCGAGCGGGTCTGGGACCAGTATTTTGACACCCAGACCAACGTCGTGAATGTGTATGTGAACTATCTTCGCAAGAAGATCGATCAGCCGGGGTTGAACCCGCTGATCCACACCATGCGCGGGGCGGGGTTTGCCCTTCGCGCCTCCTGACCCAGGATCCGGGTTTCCGGACGGCTGCGCGCCTCTTCAACGGGGTTCTCCACCCCTCCCCTCCTCGGCGCCGGCCGTCCGGCCCACCCGGCCGATTTGGCCCACGTGGCCAGCCTCCCTCCCGCTGGAGCTGCCGTTCGGGGTGGATCCGGCTTTACCCCATCCCACTCGTCCGATAGGGTCCCGGGGTTTCAATCCCCTGTTTGGATCCCGGGACGATGTCGACTCCTCCGCATACGCGCCGGCTTGCAGGCCATCTTTTGCTGGCCGCTGGATTGCTTTCCTTCCGCCTGCCCTCCGCGTCCCTCCGCGCATCGGAGGTCCCTTCCCGCCCGCCGGCTGTGGTTCGGCAGGCGATGACGGTCCTCCGCGAGGAGTGCCTCTCCTGTCACAGCCCTGAGAAGAAGAAGGGGGGGCTCGTGTTGTCCACCCGCGAAGGGATGTTGAAGGGGGGGGACGAGGGGCCGGTCGTGGAGCCGGGTGACCCGCTCTCCAGCCGGATGGTTCGCCTGCTGGGGAAGGGAGCCGATCCGCACATGCCGCCACGGCGGCAGTTGGGGGAGGAGCAGATCGCCCTGATGCGGGAGTGGGTCAAAGGGGGGGCGGCATGGGATGCGGCTGCGCTGCTTGAGGAGCCCCCGCCCGTGGCCGTGCCGCTGGCGTCGCTCCCGGCGGGGTATCATCCGGTGGGAGCCCTGGCTCTTTCCCCCGACGCGCGTCTCCTGGCCGCGGGGCGTGGCGGGTGGGTGGTTGTGTATGACGTGTCGCAGACGAACTTTCCGGTGGTGGTTCGTCTGCAGGCGCACGCTGACGCGATCCAGTCGATGGCGTGGAGCCCCGACGGCCGCTGGCTCGCCTCCGGTGCCTTCCGCCGCGTTGCCCTCTGGGAGGTCGGCAGCTGGAAGCTTGGCCATGAGTGGACGCAAGGCCTGTCGGGCCGGGTATCGGCCATGCAGTTCGCTCCACGGGGAGGAGGGCTTTGGGTGGCGGATGGGGTGGCGGGGCAGGGGGGGTATCTCCGGGAATTCGCTCCCGGGAGCCCGTCGCCGAAGCAGTCGTGGCGTGCCCATGCGGATGTGATTTACGACGTTCAGTTCAGCCGGGATGGAGCACGGGTGGTCACGGCCGGGGGGGATCGCCTTGTGAAGGTGTGGGAGGCGGGGACCCGAAAGGAGCTTGCGGTTCTGGAGGGGCACACGGCGCAGGTGCTCTCGGCCGCGTTCAACACGAACGCCACCCAGGTGGTGACGGGGGGGGCGGACCGTGAGCTCAAGGTCTGGGATATCGCGACCCGCGAGAAGGTTTCCACCCTGGGGCAGCACACGGGGGCGATCACCTCGGTTTGCTGGCCGGGGGATGGGGCGAGTCTCTTTGGAGCCTCGGACGACGGCAGGCTGGTGCGGTTCACCCAGCTTCAGGCCCACACGGGGGAACAGAGCTCCGGCTCCGGTCAGGAGCATTCCGTGGGGCAGACATCGGAGGGGGTGTTGTGCGTGGCGGCGGCCCCGGATCACCGGCGACTGTTTGTCGGCTGCCAGGATGGCGTGGTGCAGGTCTGGAAGGAGGAGGGAGGACTCGTGATTTCGCTTCCCCCAACGGAGCCCGCTCCGGCGGCTCCCCCCGGAACCGCATCGTCCGCCCCTTCGCCCGAGGTGGCGCGGTCTGCCGCCCCGGGATCCATGCCCCGGCCTGCGATGGGGCCTTTGTCGCGAGCCGGGAGCCCGGTGCCGCGGGAGATTGAGAGTTTGGTGGCGGCCCCGCCTGAGCTTCATCTCTCCATGGAATCGCCGTTGCACGGGGTTTTGGTTTCCGCCCGGACCCCCGACGGGTTCGAGGTGGATGTGACGCGCGAGGTTCGATGGGCTCCGG
Organism: Verrucomicrobiales bacterium; assembly: GCA_003452185.1. Taxonomy (GTDB): domain Bacteria; phylum Verrucomicrobiota; class Verrucomicrobiia; order Limisphaerales; family UBA11320; genus UBA11320. Next base: position 5,676 of record DMJJ01000299.1, read on the forward strand.
GGCCCGGGGCACCGTTCGTGATGGAGGTTGGAGGGATGGTTCGGGCCCTCAGGGCGGGGCGCGGTTCGCTGGAAGCCCGTCTTGGGGGACGTTCGGTGCTCCTTCCGGTGGTGGTGGCACCGGCGGCTGCACCGGCCGGGGATGCGGGGGCGCGGGTCAGCTTCGTGCGGGATGTGCTCCCCGCCCTGAGCAGGGTCGGGTGCAACGCCGGGGCCTGCCATGCGAAGCCCGAGGGCCAGAACGGGTTCAAGCTTTCGGTCTTTTCCTATGACCCGCACCACGATCACGCGGAGATCGTGAAAGAGGACCGGGGCCGTCGGGTCTTTCCGGCAGCGCCCGAGGAGAGCCTTCTCCTGCTCAAGCCGACCCTGGGACTTCCCCACGAGGGGGGGCTCCGGTTTGAGAAGGGGTCCGAGACCCACCGGCTCCTGGTCCGATGGATCCGGGAGGGAATGGCCTTCAGCCTCACCAACGAGCCCGTCCTGCAGGGGATCACCCTGTTCCCGGGGGCCCGGCGGTATCCCAAGGGGGCTCAGCAGCCGCTCCTCGTCCAGGCGCGCTACTCGGACGGTAGCCTGCGGGATGTGACGCGGTTCGCGGCCTTCCTTTCGAACGACAAGGAAATCGCCCGCGTCGACGATTCGGGAGGGGTGACCATCGGGGGGCTGACCGGCCAGGGGGTGATCGTCGCCCGCTACATGGGGTTCGTGGCCGACTCGCAGGTGCTGGTGCCGGCAGACCGGGTTCTGCCCGCCGAGGAATACGCTTCCCTGACCCGCAACAACTTCATCGACGACCTGGCATACGCCCATTTCCAGGAGCTGGGGCTTCTCCCCTCGGAGCTCTGCTCCGATGCGGAGTTCGTCCGCAGGGTGAAGCTCGATGCCATCGGGCTCCTCCCCACGCCGGAGGAGGTCCGGGCGTTCCTGGCGGACGAGTCCCCGGGCAAGCGGCAGGGCTACATCGAGCGGGTGCTGGAGGATCCGGCCTATGCTGACTTCTGGGCGAACAAGTGGGCCGACCTTCTCCGCCCGAACCCGGATCGCGTGGGGGTGAAGAGCATCTTCACCCTGGATCAATGGCTGCGGGAGTGCTTCCGGGGCAACATGCCGTATGACCGGTTTGTCCGGGAGATCCTGCTGGCCGAGGGATCGAATCATCGGGCAGGGCCGGCCGTGGTGTATCGCGATCGTCGGGAGCCGGCCGACCTCACCACGATGTTCAGCCAGCTGTTCCTCGGCACCCGGCTGGAGTGTGCCCGGTGCCACCATCACCCGAACGAAAAGTGGGCCCAGGAGGACTTCTACCAGTTTGCTGCGTTCTTCGGTCCGTTGAAGCAGAAGGGGGCCGGCCTCAGCCCGCCGATCTCGGCCGGGGAGGAGACCTTCTACTTCTCCCCCGGGGGCGGGGTGAAGCATCCGCTCACCGGCGCGACGATGTCGCCGAGAGTGCCGGATGGGGGGGAGGTCCGGATCCCCGAGGAGCGGGATCCGCGACGGGAGCTGGCTGACTGGCTCACGAGGCCCTCGAATCCGTTTTTTGCGCGGGCTGCCGTGAACCGGATCTGGGGCTCGCTGTTTGGGCGGGGGTTGGTGGAGCCGGTGGATGATTTCCGGATCTCCAACCCGTGTGTGAACCCCGCCCTCCTGACCGCGGTGGCGGAGGACTTCGCCCGGGGCGGGTTCGATCTCAAGCGGCTGCTTCGAACGCTCATGGAATCGCGGCTCTACCAGCTGAGCTCGCGGCCGAATGAGTCGAACGTGGCGGATACCCGGAACTTCTCCCGCGCCTACCGCCGTCGGCTCCCGGCGGAGGTCCTGCTGGATGCCGTGACCGATGTCACCGGGGTGCCCGACACGTTTGCCGCCATGCCGATCGGGTCGCGTGCCATCCAGGCCTGGAGCTACAAGATCGACTCGCAGTTTCTGGACGCCTTCGGCCGCCCCAACGCGAGCAGCGACTGCCCGTGTGAGCGGGACACCCAGACCTCGGTGGTCCAGTCGCTTCACATGATGCACTCACGCGGGCTCCAGGCGAAGCTGGCTCATCCCGAAGGACGGGTCCGGCGGCTGGCCACCGGGGGGCTTCCCCCGGAGCAGATCGTCACGGAGCTCTACCTATCCACGCTCAGCCGCCTGCCCGACCCTTCGGAGCTCGCCGCGGCCGTCCGTCCCTTTTCGGCTCCGGGAGCCACGCGACAGACCGCCTCCGAGGATGTCCTGTGGGCCTTGTTAAACAGCCCTGAGTTTGTCTTCAACCATTGATAGGACCCCGCCCGGGGCGTGGGATGAAAGCCGGGTGCGGGCGGATCCGCGCAGAGTAATCCATGGTCGACCGCTCCCCTCTTCCCAGCGGGCATCCCAGCCCCAACGAATTCCTGTCTCAGTCCGCCCCAGTCGCTTTGAACCGCACCCCGGATAATTCCTTTCAAACCTTCCTCCGACCCGCTACGGTGTGCCCCAGATGCTCGGCCTCAAGACCAACTGCGCCGGGATGCCGCGGAGGGATTTCCTCCGGATCGGCATCGGGGGGGCGTTTGGCTTGGGGCTCTCGGACCTTCTCCGGCTTCGCGCCCAGGCGGGGACGACGCCGGGCGGGGCTTCCCGGCGCCCCGTGAACTGCATCCTCGTCTGGCTCGACGGCGGCCCCTCCCACTACGAGACCTTTGACCCGAAGCCCGACGCGCCATCGGAGATCCGGGGGGAGTTCAAGACGATCCCGACGGCGGTCCCCGGCACCCGGTTCAGCGAGGCGGTCCCGAACCTTGCCAAGGCGGCCGACAAGTTCACCATCATCCGGTCGATCTGCCACAAGGATCCGAACCACGGCGGGGGAAACCACTACATGATGACCGGGACTCCGACCCCGGTGCCTGTGGCGTGTGGCGCGTTTGTGACCTTTCATCCCTCCTTCGGCTCGGTGGTCTCGTATCATCGCGGGGTGCGCGACGGGATGCCGGCCTACATGTCGATGCCGCAGGTGTCGCGGAGCGGCGGGCCGAACTTCCTTGGGGGAAGCCACGCGCCGTTTGTGATCAACGGGAACCCAAATGAGAAGGGGTTCCAGGTGCGCGATGTCGTCCTCCCCCCGGAGATCTCGGAAGGACGCGCAGCCTCGCGGCGTGACCTCCTCGCCTCACTCGACCGGATGCACCGGTATGAGGAGAAGCTGGCGGAAGATCCGGCGGTGACCTTCGACCAGTATCACCACCAGGGGGTGGACCTGGTCCTCTCCCCCAAGGCCCAGGCGGCCTTTGACATTCACCGGGAGCCGGAGCCGGTCCGCGACGCCTACGGGCGGAACGATTTTGGCCAGCGGCTCCTGCTCGCCCGTCGATTGGTCGAGGTCGGGGTCTCCTGGGTCACGGTGTACTACGGGGGATGGGACCATCACACCAAGATCTTCGACGCCTTCAAGGGGGACCATGTCCGGCGGATGGATACCGGGGTGGCGGCGCTCATCCAGGACCTTGACCAGAGGGGGCTCCTGGACAACACGCTGGTGGTGTTGCTCGGGGAATTTGGGCGAACCCCCAAGGTGAACAAGGATGCGGGGCGGGACCATTGGCCGCACGCGATGTCGGTGCTCATGGCCGGGGCGGGGATTCCCCGCGGGCAGGTTGTCGGAGCCACCGATGCCAAGGGATACCATGCCGCGGAGAACGTCTTCCGGCCGGAGGACTTTGCCGCCTCGCTCTACACCAAGATGGGGATCGACCCAACCCGCGTGCTGCATACCAACACCGGGCGCCCGGTGCAGTTGGTGAGCAACGGCCGCCTGATCCCCGAGCTCTTCACCTGAGGCCCCGTCTCCGGCATGCCCCGTCGGATGCGCTCCCAACGACCACCCTCCCGCCGGTTGCCATGCTGCCGGGGGATCCTCCTCGCCCTGGCCCTGGTTTCCGCCTGGGCGGGGGTCGCCCGCGGGGCCTCGGCCCCTGTGTTGGAGCACCTCTTTCCAGTCGCTCTTCAGCGCGGAACCACGAACCGGGTGACAGGAGTGGGAACCTTCGACGGATGGCCGGTCGGGGTCTGGGTGGATGCCCCGGGCATCACCTTCCGGTGCGAGACAAACTCAGGACGCTTCTCGGTGGAGCTCGCCCCGGACGCCCCCGCTGGGCCCCACCTGGTGCGAGCCTACAACGACCGGGGGGCGAGCGTGTCACGGTTTCTGATCGTCACCCCGGGGCCGCAGGTGACGGAGGTCGAGCCTAACGATGACTTCAGACGGCCCCAACAGATCGAGTCCCTTCCAGCCTCGATCAACGGGAGGTTGGAGAAATCAGGGGATGTGGATTCCTATGGGGTGACACTGGCCGCGGGGCAGACCCTCATCGCGTCGCTTGAGGCGTACGTGATCGCCTCCCCGGTGGATGCGGTCCTGCGGGTCCTCGACAGCCGTGGGATCCAGGTGGCCCTCAACAACGACGATGGCCGGACGTTCGACCCCTTCATCGCGTTTACCCCGAAGTCCGCGGGACGGTACGTGGTGCAGGCGTTTGGTTTCCCGTACCCCGCCGGATCGGATGTCCGGTTTGCAGGGGGACCGGCCCTGGTATACCGGCTCCATCTCTCCGGCGGGCCGTGGGCGCGGCATACGGTTCCGCTGGGCGTCTCCCGCCGGGGGGAAACACGGCTGCGGGTCATCGGGTGGAACTTCCCCTCAGGGGCCCCCCTGGAGCGCCGTGTCCCGGGGGATGCCTCGGGCCCCGGGGACCTCCTCCTGCTCGGCGGCCCCCCTTTCTCCAACCCGATCGAGCTGCCTTTGGGGGAGGGGCCGGAGCTCCTCGAGCCGGAGGGGCCGGGCCCCCTCGCGGTCCCTGTCCCCGGGGCGGTGACCGGAAGGATCAGTCAGGCCGGGGAGGAGGATCGTTACACGTTCGAGGCGAAAAAAGGGAAGCCGCTCCTCCTGCGCGTTGATTCCGCGAGCCTAGGGTTTCCGGTGGATGCCTGGCTGAAGGTGGAAAACGCCCGTCGGCAGGAACTGGCCCGATCAGATGATGGGGCCAACGCGGATCCGAGCCTTGAGTGGACCCCTCCGGAGGACGGGACCTACGGGGTGGTGGTGGGAAGCGTCGTGCACCGGGGAGGGCCCGACCATTGGTACCGGCTTCGGCTCGACGCCCCGGCCCCGTCGGTGCGGGCCACGGTGGGGGCAGGGGAGTTCCTCCTCAAGGCGGGGGAAACCAACGAGGTGGTGGTGTCGGTCTCCCGACGCCACGGGCACGTCGCCCCGCTGAAGCTCCTCCCGAGGGGACTGCCGGCCGGGTTGCTGGGCATCGAGGGGGTGGAGGTGCCGGTCGCGGGCGGGGATGTGAAGCTCCGCTGGGTCGCACCGAAGGAGGCTCCTGCGTTCAGCGGCGAGATCCGGATCGATCTCGTGACCGGCACCGGCGAGGTCGTCGGGCATGTCCGCCAGGACCTGGTCACCTCGGGGTCCAACAACGGGGTTCCCAACGGGCATAGCCGGCTGGTGACCGAGTTCGTGGAGCGGTTCTGGATGACCTTGATTCCATCCCCT
>DMJJ01000215.1 GCA_003452185.1 Verrucomicrobiales bacterium
CCCGATCGTTCATGGCGGCTGGAGCGAACATCGTCATGGGCGCCCGGAACTCCACGAGTCAATCAAACCAGCGGGAGGACAAAGCCTCCCCGTCGCGGGCAACTGCGGCCAGAGCTTCAACACAACGGAAACGATGCCGCACGCCCCACGCCGGAGGACAGGCAAAAAGCATCAACCCACCACCACGCCGGTGGAACTCGCATCCAACCCCCACGGGGTACCTGCGGCCCCACGGGGGTGAGGGGGAGTTACTGATCCGGACTGAGGAGAGGCCGGAGGAAATCGGAGAGGCTTGAGGAGAACAAGCCGCTTGAGCTTCTCCCACAGGAAGCGGAGGCTGACGGCCGGTTACCCTGTCATGCAACTGCAGCCCGCCCCCCCTGCCACCTCGATCCGCCGGATCGGGTTCGAAATGACCGGCCTCCTGGCGTTGCTGGGGCTGGTGTGCCTTGCCGGCCTCCCGGCGGGTGGGGCCGAAACCCTGGCCTGCCCTCCGTACGCGCCAGCGCCGGCAGACAACCCGCTGAAGGGGTTCGTCCCCTACTCGGGGAGGGCGCCGGCGTTCCCGCACTCCATGGAGTTTGGCTATCTTCCGCTCGCCTCCCTGATGAGTGGGCCAAACGCATTCCAATGGGCACCCCTGGAAGGGATGCTGGACGACATCTCATCCCGGGGTTGCCAGGCAGTGTTCCGGATCTACCTTGAGTATCCGGGCCGGCCGAGCGGCCTGCCCGCATATCTCGCGGCGGCCGGGGTGCAGGTCCGGGCCTGGACCAACTCCAACACCCAGCCCCTGGCGGCAGCCGTGGACCACACTCCGGACTACGAGGACCCTCGCCTGCGCGCGGCCCTCACCCGCTTCATCGCCGCGCTTGGAAGCCGCTATGATGGGGATCCGAGAATCGGGTTCATCACCGCCGGCCTTCTCGGCACCTGGGGGGAGTGGCATTGCCATCCCCACGCTGAATGGTTTGCATCCAAGACCGTGCAGGCGGAGGTCCTGGAGGCCTATGCGACGGCCTTCCACCACACCCCGGTGCTCCTGCGGTATCCGGCCGGGGAGGGGGATCCTCGCTACACCCCCACCCACCGCCGAGCCTTCGGCTACCACGATGACTCCTTCGCCTGGGCCACCCTGGAGACCGGTCGACGGGAGGATGGCTGGTTTTTTCTGAGCCTGCTGCGAAGGGCGGGGCCGGAAGCCGCGAATCGATGGCGCACCTCCCCGATCGGTGGAGAAATCCGCCCGGAGCTCTGGCCTTGTCTCTGGAGCCGGGAAGGCTGCCGGGAAGGACAGGACTTCGCCCGCTCGGTGCGGGAAACCCACGCCAGCTGGCTGCTGGACTCGAGCACCTCCCACCCGATGGACCCTGTCGAAAAGGAGCGCGCGCTCGCCGCGGCACGAGGCCTCGGCTATGAATTCCAGGTCGTGAGCGCCGCGGTCGCAAGGGTGGAGCGCAGGATCACCTTGACGATCACCCTCGCCAACCGCGGTGTGGCGCCGTTCTACCAGAACTGGCCGGTGCTCGTGACAGCCCGCAGCGCCGGCGGCCCCCGGATCGTCGGCCAACTCCCCTTCCAACTGCCAGACTTGCAGCCCGGCGCGACCGATGACAAGGCTGCCACCCTCGATCTCTCCTCCTTCCCGTCCGGGAGGGTGACGCTCTCCGTCTCGGTCCCAAACCCGCTGAAGGGGGGCAAGCCGCTCCGATTCGCGAACCTCGACCCTCTCCCTGATCCCAGCGGGGCGCTTGCCCTCGGCGACGTGATGCTCCCGTGAGCCCGGAAGGAGGTTCGGGTACCTGGGAGTGCGGTGGAAACCGGCGGAGGGCGGATCCGATCACAGACTTCCACCCTCAGACGCTCCGCTCCTTGACGCCCCCCCCCAAGCAGGCAGCCCATCCAGCACGTAATCCATGCTCAGTCCCCGCCTCTGAGCCTCTGCGTCACCGCGATCCCAAAGCGAACAGCGGACGCGTACCAACAGGCACCTTCCCCCCTTCCACCCAGAGCCGATCAACGCGGTCCCCCCCCTCGCCCCACCCACTTCCAACCACACCCGGTGCCCGGCTGGACTGAAAAAACAGCTATCCCGATACCCCCGGTTCCGTGTAGTTCTTTGGAGGATCCACGGGGCTCCAGCAAGCTCGCACGGCTCACATAAGGCCACACCAATGATTCCATCGGGTTCCCGCATCGTGGAAACAGATCCAACCAGGCTCACCCCACGCCTCCCGCATCACCCCCATCGATGAAGCCGCAACTCCTGCTTCTGGCTCTCACCGGCATCCTGGCCGTGGAGCCCGCCCTTGCCCAGAGTCCCGAGCCCGCGAACGACTGGAAACCCGCCCCCTCCAACCAGCCCGGAAGGGATTACCCACAGGTCAATTCAGAAGGCCGGGTTCGGTTCCGAATCTCGGCTCCGAAGGCCGCGAGCGTCGGGGTCAGCTTCCGGGACGGAAGCCCCTTCACCAAGGGGGAGGATGGGTTCTGGACCGGTTACACGCGTCCACTGGACGAAGGGTTCCACTACTACACCCTGAACATCGATGGGGCCGATGTCCCCGACCCCAACAGCCAGTTCTTCTACGGCGCCAGCCGCTGGGGAAGCGCGGTCGAGGTGCCGGCGAAGGATGCGGACTTCTACGCGCTCAAGAACGTACCGCACGGCCAGCTTCGCGAGGTCCACTACCGGTCGAAGTCGGGGACGACTCATCGCCACGCCTTCATTTACACCCCCCCCGACTACGACAAGAGCAGCCGCAAACGCTACCCCGTCCTTTACCTCCAGCATGGGGCCGGTGAGGACGAGACCGGCTGGGGTCGGCAGGGGTTTGCCGGACTGATCATGGACAACCTGATCGCGGAGGGCAAAACACGGCCCTTCATCATCGCCATGGAGTACGGGGGAAACCCCTTCGCCGGGCCACGCCCGACCAACGCCGCCCC
>DMJJ01000264.1 GCA_003452185.1 Verrucomicrobiales bacterium
CAGGAATCGACGCCGGATTGGATGCGCCTGCCTCCTCACAAACAAAAAAGGGACCGGACATCGCGTCCGGTCCCTTGTGATTGTTGGATTCTGAACTATCGCTTAGCGCAGCCGATAGAACGTCGTGCCCCCGACGGTGAGCGTCTGGGGATTCCCCTGCTTGGCGGTGTCGGTCCAGGGACCGGTCACGCTCGAGGCGCTCTGAAGGACTCCGGCCCCGGTCCAGGAGAGGCTGAGCTCGCCAGCGGTGGCGCCCGGCCCGATCGAGAGCGACGTCACGTCGCTGAAGTGGGCATAGGTCGTGTGCGCATAGGCGCTGCCATTGCCGCCGACGTCCGTGGCCAGGCCGAGCAGGATCGGATCGGTCAGGTCGTTGTCGCTGGTTCCATCCAGGACCCAGTTAACCCCATCGGTGCTGTGATACCCGCTGAAGGTCGAGCCATGCCGCTTGAGGCGGACCCAGACGTTCGGAGGGGTGATGTTGACCCGATTCGGGGAGCAGTCCTGGATCCAGTTCCTGGCTCCGCTATACCAGCTCGGATCCTTGGACTCGGTCAACCGGACCGAGGAGATATAGCCGGGCCCCGGGCTCCACGCCTGGAGAATATTGCGGCTGGAGGCATCCGTGGTCTCGCGGGCCATGATGCCGTTCCGGTTGCTCGGCTGGGTGTTGTCGAGGATCTGCACCTTGACGTCAAAGTCACCAGCCCGCTCGCTGTAAACGTAGTGGAAGCTGTCAGCGGCTCCCCAAAGGTCGCCACCACCGGCCTCAACCTCGATCAGATCGCCTCCCGGCGCGGCGGAAGTCCCGGGGAATGCCTCGGGAACATTCACGTCGACGGCGGTGAGGCCAAGAACGGAACCGGAGGCCGAGGAACCGGCGGCACCGATCGCGTTTCCAGCAGTGTCAGCCACCCCCGTCACGGTGACGGTGAACGTGGCAGCGAGCCCGGAGACTCCTCCGAGGCGGACGCTCTTGCCATTCGGACGAACCACGGCCTCCGTGGCCGTGGCGCCACCCGAGAGCTTGTAGTTGGCGAGGGCCGCTGCGCTGGCCGGGTCGACCGCCTCGTTGAACGCAACGTCGACGGCGGAACCATCCACGCTACCGGCGGAAACCACCTTCGGAGCAGTGGTGTCAGCAACGACGGTGAGGGTCGCAGAGGCCGAATAGACCTTGCCGGCGGAGTTGCCAACCCAGAACCGGTAGGTGCCGGAGTCGGAGACCTTGGCCTGCCCGATGGTGAAGGCCACGGTGTCACCCGCGGTGCCAAACCGGGCCAGGTTGCCCCAGGAACCGGCGACATCCACCCAATGGCCGCCACCATCCTGCTTCTGGAACTGGTAAAGCAACGGAGTGCCCGCGCCGGAGAAGGTGCCGCTGAGGGTCACGGAGTGGCCCGCATCAGCGCTGAGGTTGGCCGGACCCGTGGTGGTTCCAGTGGCCGCGACGTTTTCAACGACGGAGACACCAAACCCGGAGCCGCTGCCGACCCAGAGAACGAGGGCCCGCTGGGTCCCGGCCGGAGCCGTCGCGTCAGGGTAAACCTCAAGGCTCCCGTCGTAGATCCAGTCGGTCCCGACCTTGTCGCCATTGTCGGCCGCGTCGTCCTCGTCGTTTTCGACGAAGTCGAGCTTCTGGCTGCTCTTGCCCGGGGCGATGCGGCCGTCGAGGGTGTGCACACCCAGCCAGGCCGGCTTTTTGATCGGCTCGAACTGGTTGTTCCAGCTCGGCATGGAGTAACTGACAATGTAGTCCAGTCCGTCCTTGGTGTCGGTCACAAGGCTCCAGTTGCCGTCGTAGTGGTCAACACCGTCGGTGGCGTGCACCGGGCCGCAGATCCCCGCGGTTCCGGCGGACTCCCAGGTGAAGGGAGGAAGGTTTCCGATGGCCTGGTTCTCGCGCGCGGCCCAGGCGTCGGTATCCGCACCCCAGGTGCTGTCAAACCGGTTGGAACGGACGTTGTCGACAGGCACCCCGGTGGAATCGAGCACGAACGGGGAGGGGTTCTTGATGTAGCGGTTCGGACGGGCCGGCCAGCCAGTCCCGGGATAGTGACCCTGGATGCACCACTCGAGATTCGGGCGGGTCGGATCCACCGCGTCGCTGCGGATCGAGCTCGGCTGCCCACCGAGGCTGTAATGGCCCTTGTCGCCACCATGATCGTTACGGTCATTGAGGCGGGCGATGGGACGGAAGGTCATCCCCTGGTCATCCGTTACGAACTCCTGCTCCTGGAGGCTCGAGCGCCAGGTGGCGCCGCCGGCCCAGAGCTTGGTTGTGGCCCCATGGCCGGAGACGCGGAACGCCTTGAGGCGCCAGCTGCCCGAGCCATCGCCGTTGCTCTCACCCGGCTCGGTTCCTTGCTCGCCAGGAGTGATGGTCGGATTCGGCTCGCCGGGGACCGGCTCAATCCAGGCGTCGGTGTAGGTGTTCGACCAGGTCGGACGGCCCTTCGGAAACTTCGCATCCGTCGTGGTGCCGGTCGGGGCCCAGCGCAGGACGTGGTAGCGGTAGGAGGAATAGATCACCTTCTCGCCGTAGGCGCCTTCGTCGACGGCCCACTCCCAGAAAAAGTCAGGAGAGTTGTTCCCAGCCGGAAGCTCCATCGGACGAACCGGGACGGTTAGCGCGACCCCGAGCGGCTTGCCAGTGTGGGCGTCGATCCAAACGATCGATCGGTCGGGATAGGCGGCAGCGATAGCCTTCTGCTCGTCGGTGAGATTTGCATCTCCTTCATTGATGCCGTTCTCCCGGATTCCGAGGAGATAGAGATCATCGCTGTAGCGTGCGAACTTCGCGTAGGAGTCGAAGGTGGAGCTGCCGTCCGATGCTTCGCTGCCACCGGTCGGAGTTTTGACCAGAGTGGGGAGCTTGTCGCCAGGGGCAACGTTGTACAGCCCGTTGATGTGCTGGTACCAAACCGGCGTGATCTGCTGAGCAGAGAGGTGAATCGCCGAGGCTGCGAGCAGCACCGACGAGAGACGTAATAGTTTCATAGTTGTTTTTACAGATAACTGAACACCACAGGCCACCGCTTCCGCGACGGCAGCCCATCCCACGCCGTACCAGAACGGGACGGCAGCGGAACGGGGGGATTGTGCACAGGAACATCGTGATCACAAGTCCCTCATTTGGGTGACACTCCAAAACCAGCACCAAACACCATAAGTAGCTCTATTCCTGACTCTTGCACACAATCCAGGCTCAACCCTCACTTTGCCGGGACTTGGTGCTTCCCATGCACCGGACCTCCAACGGAGAGTCGGGAGTGCAGCAGAGTATCGAATCCGAACAGCGCCTCACCTCTCCGGACGGGGGCCCCTCCCCCCGCCTACCGCTGCTGATCGCAGCCTTGAGCACGCTGGCCCCGTTCTTCATCGATACCTACCTCCCCTCCTTCGGGGAACTTGGCGCCCGGCTCCACGCATCCCCCCTTCAGGTGCAGCAGACCCTCACCGCCTACCTTGTCCCCTTCGCCGCCATGAACCTCTGGCACGGGGCGCTCTCGGACGCGATGGGCCGTCGTCGGGTGGTGATCGGATCGCTGGTGGTGCTGCTCATCGCCTCCGTTGGCGCGGCCCT
>DMJJ01000437.1:0-11098 GCA_003452185.1 Verrucomicrobiales bacterium
CCCGCCGAGCCTGCGACCTTCCCGAAGCTGGTGTTGCAGGGGATCTACTATCGTCCCGCCAAGCCTTCGGCCGTTATCAACGCAAAGACGGTCTACGTGGGGGACAAAGTCGCCCAGGCGAAGGTTCTGGCCATCGACCGCCGCGAGGTCACCGTGCAGTGGGGGACGGAGGTTCGAGTTCTGGCTTTTGAGTAACGCCATGTAAAACCAATAACAAAAACAACTTAGAACTGTCTTGGGGATCTTCGGAGGGGGCTTCTTTGACCCCCTGGCAGGCGGTTGTAGAATCCAGTTGTCAGCTATGCGCTCCATGTTAAATTCACGTCGCAACCTCAAGACGAGATCTAGTATGTTGAACAACCCCACTACTAGCCCCGCCTCGACAGGCGATGTCGTGAAAAACTCATCGCTGTATCGCGAGTTTCAGGCGGAGCGTGAGGAAATCCTCAAGCACAAGTGGCTCGAATCAGAAAAGATGGGCTACGACATCGGTTTCGAGCGCGCGTTGACCGACTGGATCATCAAGCACCGGGCGAAGTGGCGCCGGTCCCGCCATCTTGGCGGCGGGTTGGTTGGCGCAGCGGCCAACTGATCTCCCTCTCCCGGTTGGGAGGGGTGAATTGACTTTGTTCCTTTAAGGCAGGCCTGCGAGCCGCCAAGGAATTCATGGACGACACACATTTTATCATTTACGCACCGGAGCGCCTTGGCGCCCGGTGCGTTTTGCTTTTCTCCCATGTCTGACGCCACGGTTCTGATGACAGCGCAGATGATGCATCGGGCCCTGGCCCGCATCGCGCACGAGATCGCCGAACGGAACGAGGAGAGCCGCCAGGTCATCCTGGCCGGGGTTCCGCGGGGAGGGGTGCTCCTTGCCCGACGCCTGGCGAAGCTCCTCGAGGGGATCTGGCACCACCCGGTTCCCGCTGGAACCCTGGATGTCAGCATGCACCGGGACGACCTGGACCAGCAGATCGCCCCCATGGTCCATCAGACCGAGCTCCCGGGGGACATCAACGGCCGGACCGTGGTTCTCGTGGATGACGTCCTGTGCAGCGGACGAACGGCCCGGGCCGCCCTCGATGCGATTCACGACTTCGGCCGTCCCCGACGGATTCAGTTCGCGGTCCTCATCGACCGGGGGCATCGTGAGCTCCCGATCAAACCTGACTTTGTTGGCAAGAATGTCCCCACCTCCCGTCACGAACGTGTCGACGTTCGGTTCAGCGAGGAGCACGGTGAGGACGCAGTCCGCCTGAAACGCACCCAACCCCTGTGAGCTGGAATCGCAAACACCTCCTCGATATTGAGTCGCTGAGCCCGGCGGAGATCGTCACCGTGCTCGACACGGCACGCGCCTTCAAGGCCGTTGGCGAGCGCGCCATCAAGAAGGTCCCCGCACTTCGCGGCAAGACCGTGGTCAATCTCTTCATCGAGCCCTCGACCCGGACCCGCATCAGCTTCGAGCTGGCGGCCCTTCGTCTGACGGCCGATGTCATCAACTTCACCGCCGAGGCCTCCTCCCTCAAGAAGGGGGAGAGCCTCAAGGACACGGCCCGGAACCTTGAGGCCCTCAACGCCGACATCATCATCATCCGGCACAGCGCCACGGGAGCTCCTCACTTTCTTTCCCGATTCCTTCGCGGGAGCGTGATCAATGCAGGGGATGGTGCCCATGAGCATCCGACCCAGGCTCTGCTCGACACCTTCACCATCCGGGAGCACAAGGGGAAGGTCGAGGGGTTGAACGTCACCATCCTTGGGGACATCCTCTACAGCCGCGTGGCCCGGTCCAACATTCAGGCCCTGCTCAAGCTCGGGGCACGGGTCACCCTTTGCGGCCCGAGCACCCTGGTGCCGAGGGTTTTTGAGGAGATGGGATGCCGGGTGACCTACGACGTCGATGCGGCGATCGCTGATGCGGATGTCATCAACCTGCTCCGGATCCAGCACGAGCGGCAGCGGAAGACGATGTTCCCCAGCATTGGCGAGTACACCAGCCTCTTCGGCCTTTCGAAGGCCCGGTTTGCCCGCACCCGGCCTGATGTCCTGATCATGCACCCCGGGCCGATCAACCGGGGTGTGGAGATCAACAGCGAGGTGGCGGACTGCGATCGGTCGGTGGTCCTGGAACAGGTGACCAACGGCCTCGCGGTCCGAATGGCTGTCCTCTTCCTGGTGAACGGAGGGAAGGGGCCCCAGGAAATCGCCCAGTAGCCGGGGGCGGCCAGCCTTGCGCTGAGCCGTTCAGGATCTTCCCAACCTCGGCCGGGATGCGACAGGCCACGCCTCCACCACGCCGGGCTGCGCCCCCGTGCGGGGTGCAACGGGGGGGCGGGGGAGGGTTCCCCCCGCGATGCCTCAATACTTCGGCACCGAAGGGTCGATCTCGTCCGACCAGGCGCTGATCCCACCCTTCACGTTCTTCAGGTACTTGAACCCCTGTTCCCGGAGGAACCGGAGGGCCTTCATCGAACGGATCCCGCTCTTGCAGTGGATGTAGATCGTCTGGTTCGGGTCGAGTTCCGTGAACCGTTGGGGGAGGGATCCCAGGGGGATCAGGTCGACTCCCTTGACGTGGCAGATCTGGTATTCATCCGGATCCCGGACGTCGATCACCTTGATGCCGAGCTTCGGGTCGTCGAGCACCCGCTTCATCTCCTGCACCGTGACCTCGTCCGGATTGGAGGTGGAGGTGACCACCGGCTCCGCCGGGATGCCGCAGAACTGCTCGTAGTCGATGAGTCCGGTGATGGTGGGCTTCTCCCCGCAGAGCGGGCACTTCGGGTCCCGACGCAGGCGAACCTCGCGGAACTTCATCTCCAGCGCATTGAACAGAAGCAGGCGGCCGATCAGGGAGCTCCCCTTTCCAAGGGCCAGCTTCAGGATCTCCGTTGCCTGGATGCACCCGACGATACCCGGCAGAACCCCCAGGACCCCGCCCTCGGCGCAGCTCGGCACCATGCCGGGCGGCGGGGGTTCGGGGTAGAGGCAGCGGTAGCACGGGCCGCCAAGATGAGGGGCGAAGACGCTGGCCTGGCCGTCGAACCGGAAAATTGACCCGTACACGTTCGGCTTCTTGAGCAGGACGCAGGCGTCGTTCGTGAGGTAGCGGGTGGGGAAGTTATCCGTCCCGTCGACGACGATGTCGTATTGCGCGATGATGTCCATCGCGTTCTCGCTGCTCAACCGGGTGTTGTGGATCACCACTTCAACCCCGGGATTGAGCGCCTGGATGGTTTCCTTGGCCGACTCGGCCTTGGGGCGGCCGACGTCCGCGGTGGTGTGCAGGATCTGCCGCTGGAGGTTGGAAAAATCGACTGTGTCGAAGTCGACGATCCCCACCTTTCCGACCCCTGCCGCGGCGAGATACATCGCGATCGGGGAGCCGAGCCCCCCAGCCCCGATGCAAAGGACGCTCGTGGAGCAGATTTTCTTTTGTCCTGCCATGCCCACTTCCGGCAGGATGAGGTGTCGTGAATAGCGGCGGATCTCGTCGTTACTGAGTTGCATAGCGCAAGAGCGCAGACAGTAGCAGGTTGCCGCCGTTAGGCAAGTGGCAGGGTTACTCTGGCCGGGTTAATGGATGCACCCAAACAATGAACGCACCTGAAAAGGCAGCCGCCTGGCTCTGGAAACGGTCCCCCCTCCGCCCCGCCCTGGCCGTGGTGCTGGGGAGCGGCTTCGCCCGCGTGGCCCGCGAGGTGGTCCCGGATGCCATCGTGCCGTATGGCGATTTGCCCGGCTTCCTCCCCTCGACCATCCCAGGCCATGAGGGTCGACTGGTGATAGGGCATCTGGCAGGCGCCCCGGTGTATCTCCTGAGCGGGCGGGCCCATTATTACGAGGGGCACTCGATGGAGACGCTCACCCAGCCGGTCCGCGCCCTGGCGGCGGCCGGGGTCCAGGCCCTCCTGCTGACCAACGCCGCGGGTGGCATTCATCGCCAGCTTCGTCCGGGGTCGTTCCTGTCGATCTCGGATCACATCAACCTCATGGGGGCGAATCCCCTCCGGGGGGAGGTCCCCCCGGGGCGGACGCGGTTCATCGACCTCTCCCAGGTGTATGATGCCGCCTTGGGCCGGCTGATGCTTCGGGCGGCCCGGGCGGTGCGGGTCCGGATCCGGAGCGGCGTCTACCTGGCCGTCTCGGGACCGAGCTATGAAACGCCGGCTGAGATCCGCGCGTTCGCCTCGATGGGTGCCGATGCGGTCGGGATGAGCACTGTCCCGGAGGCCATCGTTGCGCGACAGTGCGGGGTGCGCGTGGCCGGGCTGAGCTGCATCACGAACCTGGCTGCGGGTCGCAGCCCCCGGCCCCTCTCGCATTCCGAGGTGCTCGAGGCCGGAGCCCGCGCGGGGGAGGAGGCCGCCCGCCTCGTCACCTCGTTTGCCGCGGCATTTGCCCGGGCGGAACAAGGATCTCCCCGTCGGGGGTCCGGGCCGAGTCCGACCGTGATGCGCAGCTCCCGCAACTAGCGGCTCCCAACACCACTCCCCCCCGAACCCATGTCCCCCCTCCTCATCCTTGGATGCATCGCCGCCTACTTTGCGATGCTCCTGATCATCGCCTGGTATACGAGTCGCGATGCCGGTTCGGCCGGCTACTATCTCGGGAACAAGGCCTCCCCGTGGTACATCGTCGCATTCGGCCTGATTGGGGACTCTCTCTCGGGGGTGACCTTCATCTCGGTGCCGGGGGCGGTCGGGGTGACCAAGTTCTCGTACCTCCAGGTCGTCCTTGGCTACATGATCGGGTACGTCGTCATCGGCGCCGTGCTGCTGCCGCTCTACTACCGGATGAACCTCACGTCGATCTACGGGTACCTCCGGGAGCGGTTTGGGCCGACGTCGCAGAAGACGGGTGCCGTTTTCTTTCTCCTCTCCCGGTTGCTGGGGGCGGCCGCCCGCCTGTATCTCGCGGCCGGGGTGGTCCAGACCTTCGTGTTCGACGCCTGGCACATCCCGTTCTGGCTCTCGGTGCTTGGGATCATCGCCCTGATTCTCCTCTACACGTACCGGGGAGGGATCAAGACGCTGGTCTGGACCGACACCTTCCAGTCCACGTTCCTGCTCCTCGGGGTGCTGCTTTCCATCGCCGTGATGATGAATCAGCTCCACCTGGGGCCCAGGGATCTTCTCTCCACGCTGCAGGCGAGCCCGAATACGAAGACGTTCTTCTTTGAGGACTGGCATGGGGCGGACTACTTCTGGAAGCAGTTCCTGAGCGGCGTCTTCATCGCGGTGGTCATGACCGGGCTGGACCAGAACTCCATGCAGAAGAATCTCAGCTGCCCCAACCTGAAGGATGCGCAGAAGAACCTCTATTGGTTCGGCCTCGTGGTGGTGGTGGTCAACGCCTTCTTCCTCTGCCTTGGGGCCCTGCTGCACGCTTACGCCGGAGCCAAGGGAATCCCGATCCCGGAGCATACCGACCAGCTTTTCCCGATGCTCGCGTTGCAGCATCTGGGGGGATTTGCTGCCGTGGTCTTCATCATCGGGCTGACCGCGGCCACGTTCTCAAGCGCCGACTCGGTGCTCACAACCCTGACGACCTCCTTCTGCATCGATGTGGTGGACCTTCCCTCCTCCGTGGGGTTGGACACGCCGCGCGGGGTGGTGTGGCGCCACGCGACCCATGTAGCCTTCGCGCTCCTGCTCCTCGGGGTGATCCTGGCCTTCAGGGCGTTCAACAGCCCTGCGGTCATCGTGTTGGTGCTGAAGCTTGCCACCTACACCTATGGCCCGCTGCTTGGGTTGTTTGGCCTGGGGCTTCTTTCCCGGCGGCGTCCCCTGGATGCCTGGGTGCCGGCCGCGTGTGTCGTGAGCCCGATCGTCTGCTGGGTGTTGGAGAGCCACTCCAGGGAGTGGTTCGGGGGATATCAGTTCGGGTTTGAGCTGTTGATGGTGAACGGGGCGATCACCGCCCTCCTGCTGCTCCCGTTTTCGACCCCCGTGTCGGTCACATCACCTTCAGCCGCGGCAGATCCTGCGAGTCGATGAGGCCGACCGGCCGGCGGGCCTCGTCGACCACGATCAGGTCATCGATGTTCCGCTCGTTGAAGATTTTCAGGGCCTCGACGGCCAGGGCCTCCTGGGGGATGCAAATCGGATGGCGGGTCATCACCTTGGAGAGGGGGGCCCGGAGCACTCCTTCGTCCGCCGCGATGTGTCGTCGGAAGTCGCCGTCGGTGAAGACCCCGGACAATCGGCCCGAGGCGTTGACCACGCAGACGCACCCGGCCCGTGCCCGGGTCATGATCAGGAGGGCCTCCTTGACCGTGGTGGCGGGGGTTGCGACCGGGTTCCGCCCTTCGCCTCGCATGATGTCCCGCACCCGGAGAAGCAGGGTTCGCCCGATGGCTCCCGAGGGATGATGACGGGCGAAATCCTGTGGGCGGAATCCCCGGGCCTCGAGTGACGCCATCGCGAGGGCATCCCCCATGGCGAGCATCGCGGTGGTGCTGGCGGTTGGGGCGAGGTTGAAGGGACAGGCTTCCCGCGGGACGCGGACGTTCAGGACCACGTCGCTGTGGTGGGCCAGGAGGGATCGTGGCGCTCCCGTGAGGGTGATGATCTTTACCGAGAAGCGCTTCATCGCGGGGAGCAGGTTCACCAGTTCCTCCGAGGCTCCGGAGTAGCTGAGCAGGAGGACCAGGTCGCCGTCGGAGAGCACTCCAAGGTCGCCATGGAGGGCATCCACCGGATCCAGGACCACGCTCGTCGACCCCGTGCTCGTGAGGGTGGCGGCGATCTTGCGTCCGATGTTGCCCGACTTGCCGATCCCAACCACCACGATCTTGCGTCCCGCGGAGAGGGTGGCGACCACCAGGTTCACTGCGTCGGTGAATGCGCCGTCAAGGCGGGCCCGCACTGCCTTGAGTGCGGCCACTTCCACATCGAACACCTCGCGGGCGCGAGCCAGATGGTTCATCCCGCGGAAGCTAGGGGATTCCCCTCCGGCTGTGAATACCGAAGTCCTGCCGCCCTTTAGGTCGGGCGCTTTGCTCCTTGCACCGACCGCCTCTCCCGGGCCCAATGGAGCCATGGTTCAGTATCACCAGCTGCTCCGTCAGGTGCTCGAGGATGGGAAGTTCAAATCGGACCGGACCGGCACCGGCACCTACTCGCTGTTCGGCGCCCAGACCCGGTTCCCGCTTGCCGAGGGGTTCCCGCTCGTCACGACCAAAAAGGTCCACCTGAAGTCGGTGATCCATGAGCTGCTCTGGTTCCTGCGGGGGGAGACCAACACGCGGTACCTGAACGAGCATGGGGTCTCCATCTGGGATGAGTGGGCGGATGAGCATGGCGAGCTCGGCCGGGTGTACGGAGCCCAGTGGTGCGATTGGCGGACGGCCGACGGGCGATCGATTCACCAGATCAACCGGGTGATCGACCAGATCCGCACCAACCCCGACAGCCGGCGGCTTATCGTCAGCGCCTGGAACGTCGGTGAAATCGAGACGATGGCCCTTCCTCCCTGCCACGCCTTTTTCCAGTTCTACGTCCAGGAGGGGGAGTTGAGCTGCCAGCTCTACCAGAGGAGCGCCGACATCTTCCTGGGGGTTCCCTTCAACATCGCCTCCTACGCCCTCCTCACCCACATGGTGGCCCAGGTGTGCGGCCTGAAGCCGGGCAGCTTCGTTCACACCTTTGGCGATCTCCACCTCTACTCGAATCACCTTGAGCAGGCAAAGCTCCAGCTCACCCGGGAGCCGCGTCCCTTGCCGACCCTCCGCCTGAACCCCGCGGTCAAGGACATCCACCAGTTCCGGTTCGAGGACATCGAGATCATCGGGTATGATCCCCACCCGGCCATCAAGGCCCCGGTGGCGGTCTGAGCCGGACCGGGCGGGATGAAACCGTTCAAGGCCATTGCCGCGATGTCCCTCAACCGGGTCATCGGTCGCGGGAACCAGATCCCCTGGCACCTTCCGGAGGACTTTAAATGGTTCAAGCGGATGACCACCGGCCAGGTGGTCGTCATGGGGCGCAAGACGTTTGAATCGATCGGGCGGCCCCTTCCCAACCGAACCACCATCGTCCTGAGCCGCACCCCCTTTGTGCATCCCGGCACCCGGTGGGCCCCCAGCCTTGAGGCGATCGACCCCGGGGTGGAGTCGGGGGAGGTGTTCATCTGTGGCGGAGCCGAGATCTATCAGCAGGCCCTTTCGCGCTGCTCGGATCTCTTCCTCACCCTGGTCAAGCGGGAGGTGGATGGGGATGTCTTCTTTCCCCCTTTTGAGTCCCGTTTCGCCCCGCCGAAAACGCTCCAGACCGGGCCTGAGTTCGATATCCTGCACTACCGGGCGCTACCGCACGGTGTGTGATCCGGGCCGTACGGGCGGCCGGGCGCGATTAAACCCGGGTGAGGGCGGATCCGGGCACACGGCTCCAGAACCACCCGCCTCCCGCTCCCAAGGAGCACCCACGAGAGCGCCGGCTGGCAGGGACGTCGGTTTGGGCCGCAGTTGCCTGGCACCCTTCGCTTCGGAAACGCGGTGACGCGGAGTCGGACGGGGGGGCAACACCGTGGAGACCCTCGATCAGTCGGCGTGACCCTTCTGGAAGGGGGATTCGCAGAACGGAAGCGGGCGGCTTCCTTACGCGCCCGTGGTTCCCCTACCGCTGCCTCACCCGCCTCCAATCACACCCCGGCCGCCCAGTCCCATCACTCCCCGGTTGCATTCCCGCTTTTCCGTGGTAGTTACTCCGCGTGCCCGGCCCGATTCCCAGCCTCCTGCTGCTGATTCCCGCCTACAACGAGGAGCAGCGCATTGAACCCGTTCTTCGGGAATACGCCTCCTATTTCAGCTCCCATTACGAGGGCCGGTTCAACCTAGTGGTCGTTTTGAACGGCTGCGTGGACGACACCCTGGGGGTGGTGCGAAAGGTGGCCCAGGAGCACCCCTTCGTCAGCGCGCTGGAGTTTCCCGAGGCAATCGGCAAGGGGGGGGCCCTGATCGAGGGGTTGAAGCTCGCCCCGCTCCACGACCTGGTGGGGTATGTCGACGCCGATGGGGCCACGGCCCCAAAGGATCTCCATGACCTGGTCCGCCGGTGCGACGAAGCCGACTGCGTCATTGGGTCGCGATGGATGGAGAGCTCGGTGGTTCGCCAGGCCCAAAGCGGTCAACGCCGGTTCGCAAGCCGCGTGTTCCACGCGATCGTACAGCTCCTCTTCGGCATGGGGATCCGGGACACCCAGTGCGGCGCCAAGGTCATGCGGAGCACCGCGATCGAGAAAGTGCACGATTACCTCCGCATCGCCGACATGGCATTCGACATCAATCTTCTCTTCGCCCTCCACCGGGCCGGGTTCCGGATCCTGGAGGTTCCGACCGTCTGGACCGACAAGCTCGGTTCCAAGGTGGTGCTGGGGAAGACCTCGTTGACGATGCTCCTCTCGGTGATCCGGGTTCGGTTGATCTACTCCCCGTTCTATCGACTCCTGCGTCCGCTTCGCCCCCTCGAAAGCTGGCTCTATCGGAAGCTTCGCGCCCCGCTTCCACGTCGCGGGCCCCCTCGTCCCTAGGAGGGGGCTTTCCCTCCGCCGCCGGGACGTGGGGGGAGGGGAGGCCAAGCCGGTGGGAGTGGCGTCCGGCGGGGTCTAGCGAGGCGTGTTCACCCCGTTGACGATGTTCGGGGGAAGCCGGCCTTCCAATGCAGCGACCGCCACGCCGGCGGCCGTTTCCCTCAGTCGGCGGACTGCGGGGGGGCTGGCGGAGGCGATGTGCGGGGCGAGGATGACCCTGGGGTCCTTCAACACCGGGTGCCCCGCCGGGATCGGCTCCGGGTCGAACACGTCGAGCGCGGCCCCCGCCAGGCGCCCGCTCTCGAGAGCCGCCATGAGGGCTGCGGGCTCCACCAGATCGCCGCGGGCCACGTTGACCAGGAGGGCGCCGGGCTTCAGGAGTTCGAAACTCGCCGCGTTCAGCATCCGGCGGGTCTGCGGGGTGCTTGGGCAGTGCAGGGTCAGGATGTCGGAGCGCCGGAGGATCTCCTCCAGCGTGGCCGGGTCCGCCCCCGCCTCGCGGATCGCGTCCGCGGGGACCACGGGGTCAAAGATCAATACCCGGCATCCAAAGGGGCGAAGCCGCTTCACCACCTCGCGGCCGATCCTTCCGAAACCCACCACCCCCACGGTCTGGTGCCGAAGGGTGCGCATGCCCTCCAGGGGGGTCGCCAGACCCCACTTCCCCGACTGCACGTGATTCGAGTGGGCGACCACCTGACGGGTGAGCCCCAGGATGAACCCCAGGGTCTGGTCGGCCACCTCGTCGATGCAATAGTCGGGCACGTTCGACACGGGGATCCCCCGGGCGCGGGCTGTCTCCAGGTCGACGTTGTCCACGCCGATCCCATAACGAACGATGACCCGGGCCCGGCTCATGGCCCCGATGACCGCGGCGTTCACCCGGGCGAACTGGGTGATCACGGCATCAGCCTCCCCCACCAGGGCGATGAGGTCGGCCTCGGAGCGGCATTGCCTCGCCACAATCTCGTGTCCCGCGCGGGAGAGAACCCCTTGCTCGATCCCCAGGTCGGGGAACGTCCAGTCTGTGATCGCTACATTCATGATGGTTGAGTCATTTGCCGCAGAGGTATCCGCCGTCGATGACGAAGGTGCTTCCCGTGACGAACGCGCTCTCGTCGCTGGCCAGGTACACCACGGCCGAGGCGATCTCCGAGGGCTGGGCCATCCGCTTCAGGGCATGGGGGGCGACCATCTGGGCCCGGTATTTCTCGGGGTCCGGGTACTCCCGTAACCGGGCCTCGACGAAGGGGGTTTCCACCCGACCGGGGCAGATGCAGTTGATCCTCACGCCGGTTGGTCCGAAGTCGAGGGCCATCGAGCGCGTGAGTCCCACGACGGCGTGCTTGGTGACGGTGTAGGCGAACCGGTCCTCCATCGCCATCAGCCCCAGCACCGAGGCAAGGTTGATGATCGACCCGCGGCGCCGCTCGATCATCCCCGGAAGGGCGGCCCGGCAGAGATGGTACATGCCGGCCAGGTTCACGTCCCAGAGACGCGACAGGTCCTCGGGGGAGGTGGTGAGGATCGTCCCGACATGCCCGATGCCGGCGTTGTTGACCAG
>DMJJ01000437.1:11481-11899 GCA_003452185.1 Verrucomicrobiales bacterium
CGCGTGGCGACCCCCTCGCAGCCCTCCCGGTTCAAGTCCGCCACGTAGACGATGGCTCCCTTGCGGGCGAAGGCTTCCGCGATCGCAGCTCCGATGCCCGACGCCGCTCCGGTGACCAGGGCGACTTTGTCGCGAAGGCTGAAGCTCTCCTCTCCGGCCGGGGTCGGGGCGGGGGAGGTGCGGGAGGAGTTCGGGGCGGCGGCGAGGACATCCCGTTCCCGGATGCGCCCCCCGCGGCCCGACCCGCTGAGGGTTGAGAGATCGACCCCGAGTGTGGCAGCCACCCGGGCCGCACGGGGTGAGATCAGGCTCCGTTTCGCGGGGGCGGGGGAGGGCGTGGGAGCGGAAGGGGCACGGGGTGCGGCAGCGGAGGCGGCGGCCCGCGGGGGCGGAGCCGCCGGGGCGGGGGGCGATGCCG
>DMJJ01000612.1:0-344 GCA_003452185.1 Verrucomicrobiales bacterium
GTGTCGGTCGGGCCATCCTCCCCCCCCGGCGGGCCGAGCCTCAGGGAAACGCGTCGGAAAAGCCGTCGATGGTCTGCGAGATGGTCGTCACGGATCCGGGCCCAACCCTTCCGCACGGCACGTTCGAGCTGCCGCTCCCCGGAGCCCCACGCATCCTGGCCGCGAAAATCGGTGTTCAATGCCACCAGCACCGTGGCGGCATCGGCCCCCTCCACCCTGAGCCGATCCCCCTCGGCGCTGAGGCGGCCCCCCTCGGGGATTACGCGGACGAGGGCACGGAACGCCACCCCGCACCGGCCATTGCTATGCTTGGTCTCGAAGGCCCGGCCGGTGACGGCAAGTCC
>DMJJ01000612.1:561-6048 GCA_003452185.1 Verrucomicrobiales bacterium
GACGCTCTTCCGATCTGCCCGGCCGGTGACGGCAAGTCCCGCAGCCAGGGAGGACTGCGCGCTCCAGGGAAACTTCCCCCCGCGGTACCGCACCGTGAAGCCCACCGACCCCGTACGATCCGCCGTCAGCCGAAGGGCAAGCACCCCATCCGGGTGGCTGGCGAGAAGTTCGCGTCGATGTCGAATCCCGTTGGCAATGAACTCAACACCCGCCACCGCGGCATCAAGGTCGAGCTCCCGGCGGTATTCCGTCACCCTCCCCTCAACGCCCGACTGCTCCAGGAGGAGGTCGCCGGCCGGAAGGCAGGTCCCGTAGTTCAGCTCACGCCCCAGCAACTTCCCTATGAACGGCTCCGCCTCGGCTGGCCGGCCCGCGGCCAACTGCCTCCGGGCCGCGATGAACGCCTCACGTCCCCCCGGCGGGTCGTGCTCCTCGCTCGACTCCCCGGACCAGAAGGTCGACTCATTCAACGCCAGGCGCTCCTCGCCAATGCCCCCGAACACCATCGCCCCCAGACGGCCGTTCCCCACCGGCAGGGCCTCCAGCCAGCGGGCTGCGGGCTGCTGGTACCAAAGCCGGGGGACGGAGCGCGCCCCTTCCGGTGACCCGCCCCCCCCGGACGACTGAAGGGGAAGTCCCGCCGCGCAGGCCAGGAAAAGACCCACGACCGGTCGCAGGGGGAATCTCACGACACCCTCCCCCGCGCCACGGTTCGGTGGAGATCCGTGAGCCGGTGGACCCGGCCCGGGGGGCGATCGGTCAGGCGACAAGAAGGAAGCATGCGATAAATCCACCCCGGCCACGGCAACCGCGCTCGGCCGGCACCGGGGAGTGGGAGAAAAAATGGACCGGGACCCCGCAGGGGATCAAGCCGGTATTGCATGCGGGGGCGGGTTGCATTACGCATGCCGGATGCTCGCCCTCCCCCGCGGACTTCGATTCCACCGGCTCCAGCCGGGCTTGCTCCTCTCGTTCCTGGCGCTGACGGCCGCCGCCCAGGAAAACTGGCCTCAGTTCCGAGGCGCGGACGCCCGCGGCATCGGCACCTCCGACCGCCTCCCGCTGGCCTGGGGGCCCGGAACCAACGTCGCCTGGAAAGCCCGCATTCCGGGACGGGGGTGGTCCTCTCCGGTGGTCTGGGGCAAACAGGTCCTCCTCACCACCGCCGTAAGCGAGGGGGAGGAGGAGGCTCCGAAAAAGGGCCTCTACTTCGGCGGCGAACGTCCCGCCACACAGCACCGGCATCGGTGGCTGGCGATCTCCCTCGACCTGGAATCAGGGAAAACCAACTGGTCGACGGAGCTCTTCGCCGCGGTCCCCTCAACCCCGATCCACGTCAAGAACAGCTACGCCTCGGAGACCCCGGTCACGGATGGTGAACACCTCTACGTACTGTTCGGGCAGATCGGCCTCTACTGCCTCGATCTCGAGGGAAAGCAGGTTTGGAAGCAGGAGCTCCCACCCCGCAAGACCGCCTACGGGTGGGGGACCTCCTCCTCCCCCGTGGTGCACGGCGATCGTGTGTACGTCCTCTCCGACAACGAGGAGGCGTCGTTCCTCGCGGCCTATGACAAGCGGACGGGCAAGCAGGTCTGGAAGGTCGACAGGGATGAGCACACGAACTACTCCACCCCGTACGTCTGGCGCCACCCGGCCCGGACCGAGCTCGTCATCTCGGGACGGAACCAGGTGCGGGGGTACGACCTGGAGGGGAAGGTCCTGTGGCATTTCAAGGGGATGTCCAGCCTCGCCATCCCGACCCCGTTCGAGGCCGACGGGCTCCTCTATCTCGCCGCGGGCTACGTGGGCGACAAGCTCACCCCCAACAAGCCCGTCTACGTCCTCCGGCCGGGTGCCGAAGGGGACCTGACCCTGGAGGAGGGACGCAACGAGAGCCGGCACATCGCCTGGATGCAGCCCAACGCCGCCCCCTACAACCCCTCGCCGCTCGTGTACCAGGGGCGACTCTTTGTGCTCTGGGACTTTGGCTTCCTGAACTGCCGCGATGCCCGGACGGGCAAGGAGCATTACGACAAACAACGCCTGAAGGTCGAGGGGACCGCAGGGTTCACCTCCTCCCCCTGGGCCTACCGCGGACGGATCTTCTGCCTCAGCGAGGATGGGGATACCTACGTCGTCAAGGCGGGGGACACCTACACTCTGGAGAGAGTGAACCCGCTCGGCGAAATGTGCATGGCCACCCCGGCCATCGCCGGCCCCCGGCTCCTGGTCCGGGCCCTCGAGCACGTCTACTGCATCCAGGAGCCGTGACACGCCTCGACGTCCTGGTGCTCGGCGGGTGCTCCCTGATGAGCGGGGTGACGTTCCTGGTCTTCGGAGCCGACAAGTGGATGGCGGGCCACGCTCGGGGTCGCCGGGTTCCCGAACGAACCCTCCTGCTTCTCTCAGCCCTCGGGGGGTGGCCGGGCGGATGGGCTGCGATGCGGGTCTTCCGACACAAGACCCTCAAGGGTTCCTTCCGTGTGAGGTTTTTCCTGGCCCTGATCCCGAACGCCTGGGGTCTCTGGGCCTGGGCCCGATGGAGGTGACACGGTTCAGGCCGCCGGACCGGCCGCCGGATGGACCTGCTGCAGCGCCACCAGGGTGAGGCCGAAATAGACGAACTGCTGGAACCCGCCGTTGAAATCGCCGGTCAGCCAAAGGCCGAACCCGAGGCAAAGGAAGACCCCAAGGCTCGCCAGAAGCGTGGCAGTCAGCCATGGGGCGACGCGCGAGCGGAGGAACTCGCCTCGCGCAAGCGCCACGCACGCCAACCCGAGGGCGAGGCATTCCGCAGCGGCCAGGCCCCAGAAGGAAAGGGAGACCCCATGCGGGATCGCCCCGAGGAACGTTGGCCCGAACTTGTCAGCAAACCACGGCGGCTCCCCCCCCCGCAGCTTGCTGAGCCCCGCGAATCCCCAGAGCATGAGATAGAGGAGGTTCACGGCGAGGAGGAGGAGGGGACGGGCCCACCGCTGCAGGAAGGATTCCATTCCCCCAGTGGAGCGCAGCGCGGAGCGGCAAGGCAAGCCAGGAACCGCCCCCCAGCGCCCTCCACGGGCCCAAGCGCGGCGGCTCGCATCAACGGACCGGCAATCCCCTCCAGGCGGTCATCGACGCAGCCTGCCCTCCAACTCCGGAAGCTTCAGCCGCACGCTGACAATATAGGGAGGCTCCCCCCGGGTCCAATGGCCGTAGGTCGTGGTCACGATCGTCCCGTCCGGCAGGACCTCCACTCCCGGGTAGGCGCAGTCGGCATCCTTGGTGTTCCCCAGCAGCCGCAGGCGACATTCCCCCTCGGTCCCGCGCAGGAGATCCTCGTACCTCCCGACCCACGCCACCCAGTCCCCGCGAGTCGGGCTCTCGAGCGTTGTGTCCCGAAAGCTGATGAAGAGTCGCCCGTCGGGCGCGTACCGTCCCGTGTGCCGGTCTCCGGTCAGGGCGCCGGGGAGCTCGCGGGGGGGGGACCAGGTGGCTCCCTCATCGTTGGAGAAAATGACATGCGAGTTGCGGGCCCGCCGGTTCTCCCGGAGCAGCACCGCCAGCTGCTTTCCGTCAGGCGACCGGATGACTCCCGGCTCGCAGAGATGGACCTCCCCCGACTGTTGGACGGCCTCAGGGAAACTCCAGCTCAGCCCCCCGTCACGGGAGAAGGTCTTGTAGAGGGTGAAGACGACCGGCTTTGGCTGCGGGGCCCCGCGTTCCAATCCCCGGGTGAAGTAGCGCCCATCGTCATGGAACATCGCGATGTAGTTTCCAGGCCCCGTCTTCAACGGCTCGACAAACCCCATGACAACAATCCCCCCCCAGTCGCCGGCCTGCCGGAGCGGGGTCCAATGGACTCCGTCATCCTCCGAGACCGAGAGCCGGGCCGGGTACATCCCGGACCAGAGGATGAGTCGACGACGCCCCGAGGCGTCCACCACCCGATGGATGGTTGGGGTCTCGAGACTCGTGCTCCAGTTCTCGGGCACCGGGAGACGGTCGCCCCAGGTGAGCCCGCCATCCCTGCTCCGCTTGAGCAGGATTGGCCCCTTGCCATGCCCTTTGGGATAGACGCAGAGGATCGTGCGCCCGTCCTCCAGAAGCACCGTGCTCGGATGCCCAAGGTATTGCCCGGCCTCCCGGTCGACCACCACCTGCCGCCCGGTCTCGCGCGAGAGATCGACCACGGGGATGGAGTACCCCCTTGGGATTTCCGCGCCCCGGGGGGCGGAGGTTGGCACCAGGAGGGCCAGGAGTGGCAGGATCCAGATCCGGCGGAGGATCCAGGTCGTGGGGCCCCTGGTCCGCACAGGGGGGATGCGGCTCTCAGTCACGGGTACCTCCCGGGCGCCAGGAGTTATCCTTCGGGATTTCGATCCCGGGACGCGAAAACTGAATCCTCCCCTGCTTGTAGAGAGCACCGAGCGCCTGCTTGAAGGCTTTCTTGCTGACGCCAAACTCCTCCCGGATCGACTCCGGCGAGCTGTCGTCATCGAACGCCAGGCGCCCCTGGTTCCCCGCCAACGCCTCCAGGATGAGCTCCGTCAGGGGGCGCACCCGCCCGTAGCCCGCGGCATCCAGGCTCAGATCGATCTTCCCCCCGGGCCGCACCTTCACCACGAAACCGCGCACCGTCTGCCCGATCGAGAGGGGGGACCTGAGGTTGTTGTGATAAAGCAGGCCGCGGTGGGCGTGTTCCACGATTGCCCCGTAGCCCAGCGGGGACCAGTCCGTCAGGATGAACGTCACAGGATGCCCCTCCCGGTAGGGGGGAGGAAGCTTGCTGAGGTGCCGATGGTATCGGGTGGTGGCCACGATCCGGTGGGTCTTCGGATCGACGAACAGGACGACCACCACGCGATCCCCGACCCGAAGCTGTTGCTCATGCTCCCGGAACGGAAGGAGCAGGTCCTTCTGAAGGCCCCAGTCGAGGAAGACTCCCATCTGAGGGTGGACGCTCACGACCCGGAGGGAGGCGAACTCCCCGACCATCGCGTGGGGGGTCTCGGTTGTGGCCACAAGGCGGTCCATCGAGTCGCGGTACACGAACACGTCGAGCTTCTGCCCCTGGGCGAGGTTGGCCGGAATATACCGGCCCGGAAGGAGGATTTCCCCCAACTCCCCGCCATCGAGGTAAAGCCCGGGTTCCGACTCGCGGATGATCGAGAGGGTGTTCCGTTTGCCCAGGGTGGCCATGCCCCGGAAGCCTACCAACCCACGGGACGTTGGCCCACAGGAAACTGGTCTCCACTCTCACCGGCATCCAGGCCGGGAAGAGCCGACTCTCGCGTCCCCTTGTAGCAACCGACGTAAGGAGGTTGTCCCTCTCCGGGCGGGCTTCCCGACTTCCCCGGGCCCCTTGCCTTCTGTAGAGACCGACGTAAGGAGGTCAGGCCCGCGCCGGGCGAGCCATCCCGCCTTTCCGGCCAGCCTGGGTCATCGGGGCGGATCAACCTGTCTCCGTTCGATCCCGTCGTAGCGCAGACAGCCCTGTCTGCTGT
>DMJJ01000571.1 GCA_003452185.1 Verrucomicrobiales bacterium
TGGAACTACCTGGCCGCCTGGGGCTACGCCCTGCAGGCGTGGGGGAACAGCGCCGAGAAGGCGAAGGAGTTTGTCTCCCGGTTCTACAAGAACGTGCCCGTCCTCGACTCCGGGGCGCGCGGGGCGACCACCACCTTCATCCAGAGCGGCATCGGGGATGTCCTGGTGGGATGGGAGAACGAGGCCTTTCTGGCGGTGAAAGAGTTCGGGGCCGACAGGTTTGAGATCGTCGTCCCCTCGGTCAGCATCCTCGCCGAGCCCCCGGTGGCGGTGGTGGAAAAGGTGGCCCGCCGTCACGGCACCGAGGCCGCGGCCAAGGCCTACCTCGACTTCCTCTACTCGGAGGAGGGTCAGGAGATCGCGGGGCGCAACTTCTACCGCCCCCGGTCGAAGACCGCGGCGGCCAAGTACAGCGCCCAGTTTAGCAAGGTGAAACTCTTCACCATCGACGAGGTGTTCGGTGGGTGGCAGAAGGCCCAGAAGGAGCACTTCAACGACGGTGGGGTATTCGACCAGATCTACGTGAAGTGACGCAACGTTCCCAGGAACCCCCCTCCAGATGCGCCGACACCTCCAACTCCTGGCCCTGGCCGCCGCCGCGGTGACAGCCCCGATCACGGGGGTCCCACGCGCGGCGGCCTCGGAGCCCGCCACGCTGCTGAACGCCTCGTACGACGTCACACGGGAATTCTACCGCGACTTCAACGCGGCGTTCACGGCGGAGTGGAAGCAGAGGCACGGTGGAACGGTTGTCATCAACCAGTCGCACGGCGGCTCGAGCAAGCAGGCGCGGAGCGTTCTGGACGGGCTGGAGGCCGACGTGGTGACGATGAACCAGCCGCTCGACATCGACCTCCTCCACGAGAAGGGACGCCTCCTGCCGGCCAACTGGGCCGAGCGGCTGCCCAACAGGAGTGTCCCCTACACGTCCACGATCCTGTTCCTTGTGCGGAAGGGAAATCCGAAGGGCATCCGGGACTGGGGTGACCTGGTGCGACCAGGGGTGTCGGTGATCATCCCCAACCCCAAGACCTCGGGCAACGGCCGCTACAGTTACCTTGCCGCCTGGGGCTATGTCCTCAAGGGGCGCAAGGGAACGGAAGCCGAGGCGAGGGAGTTTGTCGGCCGGTTGTTCAAGAACGTGCCGGTACTGGACGCGGGGGGTCGCGGGGCCAGCACCACGTTTGTCCAGCGGGAGATCGGGGACGTGCTCCTCACGTTCGAGAATGAGATCCATCTGACCCTGAAGGAGTCGGGATCCGACAAGTTCCAGGTCGTGGTCCCCTCGGCCAGCGTCGTGGCAGACAACCCGGTCGCCTGGGTCGACAAGGTGGTGTCACGCCACGGCACCCAGGCCCTGGCGAAGGCCTACCTTGAGCACCTCTTTTCGGAGTCGGGGCAGGAGCTTGCCGCCCAACACCACTTCCGGCCGGTCAACCCCGCGGTGCTGGCCCGACACGCGACCGACTTCCCAGCCATCACGCTCTTCTCTGTCGAGGAGCTGTTCCACAGCTGGCGCGAGGCCCAGCGGATCCATTTTGCCGACGGAGGGGTCTTCGACGGCATCTTCCAGGGCCGAAACTGACATGCGCCGCCAACTCCGTGACTCCTGAGCGAAAAGATCGTATGAGCCCCATCCCGAGCAGCCCGGCGCTTTTCCGACGCCCCACCCTTCCGTCGCGCACGGTCAGCCCCATCCAGGAGCTCCTTGATCCCCTGGATGAGATCGCCCGCTGGTCTCCCAACCTGATCCGGAAGCCGGGCGGGACCATCGACGATGAGAACGGGAGCCTCACCCTTCCCCGATACCTGTTCCTGGGTCCCCAGGGGGGCGGGGAGACCCTGCGGATCGGGCTCTTTGCCGCCATCCACGGGGACGAGCCCGCCGGAGCCCATGCCCTCGTGAAGCTGATCCAAGAGCTCGATCGCTCCCCCGACCTGGCCGCGGGCTACTGCCTTTTTGTTTACCCGGTCTGCAACCCGGGGGGCTTTGAGGACGGCACCCGGCACTCCCGCCGGGGCAAGGATCTCAACCGTGAGTTCTGGGTCGACTCCCGTGAGCCGGAGGTGCGGTTGCTCCAGAGCGAGCTCTGGGCCCACGCCTTCCACGGGATCATCTCGCTCCACTCGGACGATACGAGCGACGGCCTGTACGGCTTCGTCAGCGGGGCCACGTTGACCGAGTTGCTGATCGAGCCCGCCCTGAAGGCGGCCTCTCAGATTCTGCCCCGGAATGCCAGCGCCCTGATCGACGGATTCTCGGCCAGCGACGGCATCATCCGGGAGGGGTATCAGGGGATTCTCAGGGCCCCCCCGCAAAAGGGGCCACACCCCTTTGAAATCATCCTGGAGACCCCCTCCAAGGCGCCCCAACTCCTGCAGGAGAGGGCGTTCGTGGCGGCCCTCCAGACAATCCTCTCGGAATACCGCAAGGTGATCTCCTACGCCGCAGACCTGTAGACCGATGCCCTTCCAGCGCACACGCACAGCGATTCCCGGATTCCGACTCACCCTCGGGTACACTCTCGTGTACCTGAGCCTGATCGTGCTCATTCCCCTGGCGGCCACCTTCCTCAAGACCAGCACCATGACCTGGGAGGCGTTCTGGCGGACGATCACCAGCCCGCGTGTCATGGCCTCGTACCGGGTGACTTTCGGGACCGCCTTCCTGGCAGCCTGCATCAATGCCATCGCCGGGTTCATTGTCGCCTGGGTTCTCGTGCGCTACCCGTTCCGGGGGCGGAGGATCGTCGATGCCCTCGTCGACCTGCCGTTCGCGCTTCCCACCGCTGTCGCGGGGATCGCGCTCACCGCGGTTTACTCGGCGAACGGGTGGATCGGGAAGCTCCTGGAGCCGCTCGGCATCCGTGTTGCGTACACCCCGCTCGGCATCCTGGTGGCGATGACGTTCATCGGCCTGCCATTTGTGGTGCGGACCCTCCAGCCCGTGCTTGAGGACATGGAGGTGGAACTGGAAGAGGCTGCCGCGAGCCTCGGTGCCAGCCGGTGGCAAACCCTCTGGCGTGTGATCCTTCCCCCGCTCTACCCGCCACTGCTCACGGGGTTCGCCCTCTCGTTCGCCCGCGCGCTCGGGGAATACGGGTCGGTGGTCTTCATCTCCGGCAACATGCCAATGAAAACCGAAGTCACGTCCCTCCTGATCATCACAAAGCTCGAGCAGTATGACTACGCAGGGGCGACCGCCCTCGCCGTGATGATGCTCCTCCTTTCGTTTGTGCTCCTGCTCTCGATCAACCTGCTCCAGTCCTGGGGCGGCCGTTACCAATCGCCTCACTGAGAAGCCACCCCCCCGGAGCCCCATGCTGACCCACCCCCATCTTGCGAGCCACGATCTTGCCGCGGGCGCCACACAGCGGGCCACGGCAGAGCCGGCCTGGATCCGCCGCCTGCTGGTGGGAGCGGCCCTCGTGTTCCTGACCCTGTTCCTCTTCGTCCCCCTGCTCTCGGTCTTCTTTCACGCGCTGGCCAAGGGGATAGGCCCCTACCTGGCCACGTTCCAGGACCCGGTGACGCTCTCCTCCATCGAGCTGACCCTGGTCGCCGCCGTGATCGCAGTCCCCCTCAACCTCGTGTTCGGGGTCGCGGCGTCGTGGGCCATCACCAAGTTCGACTTCTGGGGAAAGAACCTTCTCATCACCCTCATCGACCTCCCGTTCTCGGTATCGCCGGTCATCTCCGGCCTCATCTACGTCCTCATCTTCGGAGCCCAGGGTTGGTTCGGCCCCTGGCTCATGGACCACGAGATCAAGGTCATCTTCGCGGTCCCGGGAATTGTCCTGGCCACGATCTTCGTCACGTTCCCGTTCGTGGCCCGGGAGCTCATTCCACTCATGGAAGCCCAGGGAA
This sequence comes from Verrucomicrobiales bacterium, assembly GCA_003452185.1. GTDB lineage: Bacteria > Verrucomicrobiota > Verrucomicrobiia > Limisphaerales > UBA11320 > UBA11320. The sequence goes on from DMJJ01000571.1 coordinate 3,868, forward strand.
AAACCGAGGAGGAGGCAGCCCTCGTGCTCGGGGCAAGCGGGTGGCAGACCTTCCGCAGGGTGACGCTGCCGAAGGTGAAGTGGGGACTCCTTTACGGCGTGATCCTGTGCAACGCGCGGGCGATGGGGGAATTCGGGGCGGTCTCCGTCGTCTCGGGCCACATCCGGGGGCTTACGAACACGATGCCCCTCCACATCGAGATCCTTTACAACGAGTACAACTTTGTCGCGGCGTTCTCCGTCGCATCGCTTCTCACCCTCCTGGCGCTGGTCACCCTCGCCCTCAAGAGCTGGGTCGAGTGGAAAGCGGCAGCCATCGCGTCCCCGGAGAACTAGTCGCCGGTGCACATGAACTCCCACCCTCACAGTCTTGCAAACGGTCTCCGCCCCAAGGCGTCGCCTCGAAGCCTGCCACCGCCCACCCCCGCATGAGCGTCATCGTCCGGAACATCACCAAACGGTTTGGGAGTTTCACCGCCCTCGACTCGGTGAACCTGGAGGTCAATTCGGGCGAGCTGGTCGCCCTCCTCGGGCCATCAGGCTCGGGGAAGACGACGCTCCTCAGGATCATTGCCGGACTCGAGTTTCCCGACCCGGGCCCTGCGGAGGTTCTCTTCCACGGGGAAAGCGTCCTCACCACCCCGGCCAGCAAGCGCAAGGCCGGGTTTGCGTTCCAGCACTACGCCCTGTTTCGGCACCTCACGGTGTTCGAGAACATCGCCTTCGGCCTTCGGGTGCGCCCGAAGCCGCAGCGGCCGCCGGAGGGGGAGATTCGGCGCCGGGTGGGGGAGCTGCTCAAGCTGATCCAGCTCGAGCCGCTCGGGGGCCGCTACCCGTCGCAGCTCTCGGGTGGACAGCGGCAGCGCGTGGCCTTGGCCCGCGCCCTCGCCGTCGAGCCGAAGGTCCTTCTCCTTGATGAGCCGTTCGGCGCCCTGGATGCCAAGGTCCGGAAGGAGCTGAGGCGCTGGCTCCGGGAGCTCCACAACCAGATGCACGTGACGAGCATCTTCGTCACCCACGACCAGGAGGAGGCCCTGGAGGTGGCAGACCGGGTGGTGGTGATGAACCACGGGCGAATCGAGCAGATCGGACGTCCCCACGAGGTGTACGACAACCCGGCAAACCCCTTCGTCTTCAATTTCCTCGGCAACGTGAATCTCTTCCGGGGGCGGATCGACGCCGGAGCCCTCACCGTCGGGGAGAGCCGTTTCCCGCTCCGGGGCACCGAGGCGGGGGTCAAGGATGCCGAAGCGACGCTCTATTTCAGGCCTCACGACGTCACCGTCACCACTCTCCCGACCGGCCCGTCCAGCGT
>DMJJ01000358.1 GCA_003452185.1 Verrucomicrobiales bacterium
CAGACTGCCCGCTCGAGCACGGGGCATGCTCTCGAACTCCGCCTGACCCGCAGCGGGATCCAGCTCTGCACCGGTGTGGGGTGCGGGTTCATCCCGTATGGCAAGGAGTGGAGCCTCTCGTTTGGCCGCCTTGAGCTCCGTCCATGGTGGGACGCCTGGCAGCCGGTGATGCTTGCCGGTTCGGGGTTCGCCTTGATCGTTTTTCTCCTGTCGGTCTGGTGGATCCTGGCAACCCTCTATTGCGTGGTCCCCCGGGTCACGGCCTTCTTCGCCGACCGGGCCCTGAACCTCCCTGGCGCGTGGAAGCTGTCGGCCGCCGCCCTGCTTCCGGGGGCCGTTATCATGGTGGCCGGGATCCTGGGCCTTGGCCTCGGGTGGATCGATCCCGTTCGGTGGGTACTCGTGGTGGCCCTCCACATGGTGATCCCGCTGGCGTACCTTGTGGTGAGTCCCCTGTACCTTCCCCGGCGGGAGGCCGCCCGGGCCGCGCTCTCGAACCCCTTTGATTCGGTCCCGGCTCCGACGTCGATCGCCGCGGCCCCGCCCGCGACCCCCGTCGACTCCACCCCCGGAGAGACATCGTCCGCCCCCACCCTGGGGGCCTCGCCAGCGGCCCCCGCTCCGGTTGCCGCCTCCGAGGGGCCCGTCGTTGCCGGGCCTGCCGCGGATCCCGGACCGGGGGAGGAAATCCCCGTGGCCGCACGGTCGGTCAACCCCTTTGCCGCCCCTTCGCCGGCCTCGGCGCGGGAGATCCGGCCCCGTTCCCAGAAGCCGGAAAACCCGTTTGCCCCTCGGTAGAACGGGGGCCTTCGGTTGCTGGGGAACCTGGCTTCCGGGTCCTTGGAGGGGCGTGTCGACCCGCTTGTCAGTTGCCCGGAGTTTCGGGAGACTCCCCGGATGCCCGGCGCCGATTCCGTTGCGTTTCGCCCTGTCCCCCGTTGGTTCCTGGGGGTTCTCTCACTTGTGCTCTGCCAGCTCCCCTCTGTCGGGGCCGCGGAGGGGGAGCGGGCCGCCTCCCCGCTGCAGCTGCTCCCCGGTTTTGAGGCAACCCTCTGGGCCGCCGAGCCGATGCTCCAGAATCCGGTGGCCATCTCCTTCAACGACCAGGGCCGGTGCTATGTCGCGGAGACCCATCGTTGGTCGCAGTCGATTTTCGACATCACGCGTCATCCCGACTGGCTGCGGCAGGACCTTTCCTTTCGCTCGGTGGCCGATCGCGCCGCGTTCCTCGCCGGGGCCTTTGCCGACCGTCCCGGATTCCTGACCCGAGACTCCGAGCGGGTGACCTGGGTGGAGGATCGATCGGGCGCGGGGCATGCGGACGTCTCGGGTGTGTTTGCCACCGGGTTCCAGCTTCCGACCTCCGGGACCGCCGCGGGAATCCTCGCCCGCGACAACGAGGTCTGGTTCGCCTCCATCCCCGACCTCTGGCATCTCGAGTCACGGTCCGCTTCGGGACAGGCCGACCGCCGGGAGGTGCTTCACACCGGGTTTGGAGTCCACATCGGCGTGAGCGGACACGACCTGCACGGCCTCAAGTTCGGTCCGGACGGCCGGTTGTATTTCTCCATCGGCGACCGCGGCTTTGACCTTTCCAGCTCGTCCAACCGCGTCGACCCAAGGAAGCTCGGGTGGCGGTTTTCGCTCCAGCAGCCCGACACCGGAGCCGTCCTGCGATGCGACCCCGATGGGTCCAACCTTGAGGTGTTCGCCATCGGGCTCCGGAATCCCCAGGAGCTGGTGTTCGATGCCGAGGGGAACCTTTGGACCGGGGACAACGATACGGCCGGAGCCGATGAATCGCGTCTTCTCCATCTGGTGGAAGGGGGGGACTACGGGTGGCGTTGCAGCTATCAGCATCAGGAGGGGTTCGGCCCTTGGGTGCAGGAAGGGCTTTGGCGCGGGGGGCTGGACGATGCGCTTCCAACCTGCGGCATGGTCTCCCAGGGTCCCGCCGGATTCGATGTCTACCCTGGCACAGGGTTCGGGCCCGGGTGGACGGGTCACTTCCTGATGTGTGATTTCCCGGGCGGGGTGTGGGATTTCACCCTCCTCCGCCGGGGGGCTTCCTTCGAGCTCGCCTCCAAGCGAAAGTTCCTCTGGGGGGTCTGGCCCACGGACGTCGAGTTCGGTCCGGATGGGGCGGCCTACGTTGCGGACTGGGTCTTTGGGTGGGAGAAGCCGGCCAAGGGACGGATCCACCGGATTGCCCCCGCTCCGCGGGGCTCAGGGGGGGGATCGGAGGACTCCTCCCGCGTTGCCACGGTGCTGCGGACCGGGATGTCCGGCGCCACGGAGTCGATGTTGCGCGCGTGGCTTGGCGACCCCGACCAGCGGATCCGGCTTCGGGCCCAGTGGCGGGCCGCCACCTTGGGTGAGCGGGGGCTGGCACTCTTTGCGGAGAGTCTCTCCTCGGGAGGGGAGTCCCCCGGCAGGCTCCACGCGGTTTGGGGACTTGGACAAATGCTCCGCGGCGGCCCTGGGGGCCCCGCACTCGGCGCGGCCTCGAGGGAGCGCGCCCTTGCGGCGCTCCGCGGGGCGCTCTCGGATCGGGATCCGGTGGTTCGCTCCCGGGCCGCGGAGCAGCTCGGGGAGGCGGGTGCCAGGGAGGCTTCGTCGGCGCTTGCGGGTGCGCTTCGCGATCCGGAGCCGGGGGTTCGGTTGCTCGCGGCGATTGCCCTTGGGCGCCTGGGACCGCAGGAGGAGCTTGGCCCGGTGCTTGCCATGCTGCGTGAGACCGGGGATCGCGATCCCCATCTTCGCCACGCCGGCATGATGGCCCTGCTCGGCATGTCCGACGCCGCTCGGCTGGCGCGGCTCCAATCGGATCCTTCGCCCGGGGTTCGGCATGCGGTGCTGCTCGCGCTCCGGCGGCTCCGGGCCGATGACGTCGCCCTTTTCCTCAACGACCCGAACCCCGCCCTTGTTCTCGACGCCGCCCGGGCGATCAACGACGTGCCGGTGCCCGGGGCCATGCCCCGGCTGGCTGCGTTTTTGGGGAAGGTGGACTGCCCCTCGAACATCGTCTCCCGGGCGATCAACGCCAACCTCCGTCTCGGTGAAGCGCGCAACGCCACGGTGCTGGCCAACTTCGCCAACCGGGCTGATGTTCCCGTGGCGCTTCGGACCCTGGCGTTGGAGGCCCTGGGGGACTGGGAGAAACCCGCCCCCCTGGATCGCGTGATGGGCCTCTGGCGTCCGCTTGGCGCACGGTCAGCCGAGCCCGGGCGCCGGGCGCTGCGGGCCGTGGCGGGCTCACTGAACCAGGCCCGAGCCGAGGAGGTGCGGATCGCCCTCATGCGGTGTGCCGCCAGGCTCGGGGTCAAGGAGGTGGGGCAGGGCCTCGCGGATTCGTTCGCGGAGCCGGGGAACTCCGCACCGTTGCGTGTCGAGATTCTCAGGACACTCGGCGCCCTGCATCACAGCCGGCTTGAGGAGCTTTTGTCCGCCGGTCTTGCCGACCCCGCCCCGGTGGTTCGGGCCGCCGCCCTTGAGCTGGCGGCAGAGCGTCCCGACGCCCGGGTCCTGGAGGTCCTCCCCGGGTTCCTTTCCGATGGGGTGGAGCGACACCTCCGGCAGGCCGCCGTGACGATCCTGGGAAAGCTCAACGACCCCCGTGCAGGCTCGCTCCTCGGCACCTGGATCGACCGGCTGGCTGCGGGAGGGGTGGACCCGGGCCTGGAACTGGACCTGCTCGAGGCCGCCGAGTCGCGTCCCGAGGAGGGGATCCGGTCCAAGGCGCGTGCTCTTCGGGCGGCTGCTCCCTCGGAGGACCCGCTCGCGGCGTTCCGCCCGGTGTTGGCCGGCGGCAGCGCGGATCGGGGAGGGCGGGTGTTCTCGGGAAAGGCGGAGGTTGCGTGCCTGCGATGCCATTCCGTGGGGGGTGTCGGGGGAACGGTCGGCCCATCCCTGGACGGCGTGGGCAAGCGACTCAAGCGAGGTGAGATCCTCGAGTCGATCGTGAGGCCGAACGCCCGCATCGCTGCAGGGTTTGAGCAGGCCCGGGTGACCCTGAAGGATGGGGGCGCGGTGTCGGGCACCGTCCGTGCGGAGACCGACCAGGAGCTCTCACTCGAGAGCCTGGAGGAGGGGATGGTCCGGGTTCCCAAGGCTTCCATTGTGACCCGCACCCGGGGGCTTTCCCCAATGCCCGAAGGGTTGGACCGGCTCCTCACGGCCCGCGAGCTCCGGGACCTCATCGAATACCTCGCCGGCCTATAGCCCGGGCAGGAGTTGGCCGCCACCGGGCGCCGAATCGCTAGCCTCCCGCCTTCTGACCGGAGGCTGTTTCGGGGGGAATCAGCAGCTGCAGGTAGGCGACGTCCAGCCACCGGTCGAACTTGAAACCGACCTCCCGGAACCGCCCGACCTCCGCAAATCCCCATCGTTGGTGGAGGCGCAAGCTGGCCTCGTTGCTCGCATCGATGGCCGCGATGATCGAGTGGAGACGGAGCCGCGCCGCCTCACGGATCAGGGGTTCGAGCAGGCGGCCGCCCAGTCCCCGCCCGCGGTGCTCCGCGTGGACGTAGATCGAATTCTCCACGGTGAAGCGAAACCCCGGGCGGCGGTGATACGGGCTCAGGGAGCTCCATCCGATGATCCCCGCGATGGGATCCTCGCCGACGAACATCGGAAGCCCGAGCTCCACGTGATCCCGGAACCATGCCTGCCGCCGCTCGAGCCCCTCGGTTGCGTAGTCATAGGTGGCCGTGGTCGTCAGCACGGCATCGTTGTAGATGGCGGAGATCGCAGGGAGGTCCTGCTCGGTCGCCGGGCGGATATGGATCGGTGGCATGCGGGTACCTGCGTGCGGCGGGGTGGAGGGGCCTCCGGGAGGATTTCAGTAGGTGGCCCGGCCGCCCGAGAGATCAAACACGGCCCCCGTGCTGAAGGAGCAGTCCCTTGAGCAGAGCCACGCCACCAGGGCCGCGGCTTCCTCCGCCTTCCCGAACCGGTTCATCGGGATCTTGGATCGCATGTAGTCGATATGCTGCTGGGTGAGCTGCTTGAGGATGTCGGTCTCGATGACCGCCGGCGTCACGCAGTTCACGTTGATCCCGGAGGTGGCGAGCTCCTTGCCGAGCGACTTCGTGAGGCCAATCACCCCGGCTTTCGCGGCGCTGTAGTGCGCGGCGTTCGGGTTTCCCTCCTTTCCCGCGATGGAGGCGATGTTCACGATCCGGCCATATCCGGACTCCAGGAGCAGGGGAAC